>JACMQJ010000154.1 GCA_014377055.1 Candidatus Sericytochromatia bacterium | reverse complement strand
GAGAATTAAGAGAATATATTTTTGAACAAGTTAATAAGTTTGAACAAGTGGTTTAAACTGCTAGTCAAATGAGGAATGTAGCAAAATTTTTAATACCAATTTTATTTTACTATGTACTGTCATTCGTCAATAAATATTTAAAAAAAAAGCAAAAAAAAAGCTTGTATTGTATACAAGCTCATTTGGTTATTGGTTAAATCAAAAATATATTTATTGTTTAGAGAGGTATACTATAACCAAAATACATCCTAAATTTTATTTAAAAAAGTTGCTAATAGCTCCAAGAAAACCGCCAATTACAGCACCTTTTTCAAGACCATTACTACCACCTGAAATATATCCAATAGCACCACCTACAGCGGCACCACCTAAGACGCTACCATAACTGCTGTTAGGATAGTAGTTATTATTACCATATCCACCGTAGTTAGATCCTGGATATGTTGTTGGTCCTTGTTGACCAGGGTAATATGGGCTTCCACCACCTGGATATGGATAACCTGGAGCTTGTCCACCACCAAAAGGATTATTTGAATGAACTTCACGATCATATCCGATCAGAACATCACCATTTGCTAGAGCTTGTGCAAATTCACCAACTGAAACTTTACCATCATTATTTGTGTCTGTTCTTCTCTTTGCATCATGGTCAAAATCAAGTTCTTTACTGCCAAAAAAACTATTAGTTTTAATATTACCATCATGATTATAGTCAAAACTGGCTGCTATACGGTAGGCATACGCTAGATTCATTTTTAATAAACTCCTATTACCAAAAGCTTAATCTTTTATTAACTCTATTATAGATAATCCACAATAAAACTTGCTAAATATTTTAAGTCTTTTTATATTTAACCTATATTATCCAACTCTTTTATTAAAATTTCTGATAAATTTATCTTGCATAGTGTATGTTTTAACAAATGATACGACAAGATTAGTTGCATTACTTAAATCATGAGCATTCATCATATCAGTAACATTTTTAAGATTTTGGATATAGTTTTCGGCTTGTTGATTTTGATCTCCACCTTTAATTTTATTATATTTGTTACATATTTGAATAAAATTGTCTTTAGCTTTTTTGATATTTTCTTCACTCTTTGCCAATAAAAGCCAATATTTATAAGAAAAATACATATAATCATCAAAGCCTTTAAAGTTTGACAAATTATTAAATTGTTCCAGTATCTTAACTTCATCTATACCATCTACAGATGGATGATAATGTATATTATTGTTATTGTCATGTTGATGATGATCGTGCATTGCCATGATTAAAAAACCTTTTTTGTTTTGATTAAATTGATATATCTATTCTAAATCATTTTTTAGCTTTAGCCACTGTGCAAATTGAATTAAGATTTGTATCATGTTATATTTAGATATTAATCTATGATCAGGAGTTTAAATATGACAAAAATAGTTTTTGGAACAGATGGTTGGAGAGGCTTAATTGCCCGAGATTTTACCTTTGATAATGTTAATATTGTCGCTCAGGCAATAGGTTTTTACATCAAAGATACATACAAAAATAGACCCGTTCTAATCGGTTATGATACAAGGTTTCTCGCAAAAGAATTTGCACTTGAAGTTTCAAATGTGATGAATCAAATGGGCTTTGATACTCTTGTAAGTCAAAATCCTATACCAACTCCTGTTATAGCTTATTCTGCTCTCGCTTATAAATCTGCTGGTGCTGTTATGGTTACAGCAAGTCATAATCCACCACAATATTGTGGTATCAAATATATACCTGATTATGCAGGACCTGCAACTCCTGATATTACTGATGAAATAGTTAGTAATGTTAAACTTGTTCAAGAAGGATCGATGAAAATAAAAGAAGGCATTGAAAAAGGAAAGATGTCCTATTTTGATCCAAAAGAACAATATTTTGAAGAAGTAAAAAAGCTTTTGGTTAAAGAAAAATTTCAAGATCTAAAATTAAAGGTTGCTTATGATCCTCTTTATGCAACAGGATTAGGTTATCTTAATGAGTTATTACCTGCTATAAGTAAATGTGAAGTAACTACAATCCATGATCATCAAGACCCTACATTTGGGGGCGGAATGCCTGATCCAAATGAAAAATACCTATCTGAATTAAAAGATTATGTAATAAAAAATGGATTTGATCTTGGGTTAGCTAATGATGGAGATGCTGATAGATTTGGTGTTCTTGACGAAAAAGGACATTTTTATACTCCTAATCAAATTATTTCATTATTACTTAGACATTTAGTTAAAGATCGAGGTTTTAAAGGCTCAGTTGTTAGAACTGTTGCCACAACTCATTTAATTGATAAGCTTGCCAAACATTATAATGTAACCCTTGTCGAAACTCCTGTTGGTTTTAAATATGTTGGTCAACAGATGAGAGAATCAGATGTAATCATAGGCGGTGAAGAATCAGGTGGTTTAAGTATTCTAGGTCATATTCCAGAAAAAGATGGAATACTTGCCGATTTATTAGTTGTAGAAATGTTAGCTTATGAACAAAAATCATTAAGTCATATTTGGCAGGATCTAATTACAGAAGTTGGCTATGAGCCATTTAATAAAAGACTAGATTTACATCTCAATGACGAAGATAAAAAGAATTTTATTAATACATTTAAAAATCAGACACCTGATCATATTGGTGAATTAAAAGTTACTGGCTCTAAGACAATTGATGGAGTCAAATTATTATTTGAAGATGGTAATAGTTGGATGCTTGTTAGACCGTCTGGTACAGAGCCAATGGTTAGAGTTTATTTAGAAACTGATTCAAAAGAAAAACTTACAATGCTTGAAAAAGCTGTTACAGCTATGTTACCAAATGGATAAAATAACCTGTGCTATAAAAAAGCAATACAATCAGTTTCCTTATCCTAGTATTCCCATAGGTGATTTGCAAGATGTTTTTCTTTATAGCACTAATTATGAGTTTGTAAACTATCTATGCACGGGTGTTTATAAATCTGCAAAAAATATTAAGATACTTGATGCAGGTTGTGGTACAGGTTACTCAACTTTAAAGTTAGCTCAACAAAATCCAGAAGCCCAAATATTCGCTTTCGATCTTAGTGAAAACTCACTCAAAATGGCAAAAGAAAGATTAGAAAAAGCAGAAGTCTTATCAGATCAAATACATTTTTTTGAAGCTGATTTAATGAATTTACCTGATTTAAAACAAACATTTGATTATATTGTTTGCACTGGTGTGCTTCATCATACATCATCACCAGAATTAGGTATAAATAATCTTTCTAAATACCTTAAAGATGATGCCATTATGTATCTAATGCTTTATAGTGAATATGGTAGATTTTATCTAAACCAAACTAGAAAAGCTATCAAACTTTTACAATCTGATCAAGAAGATCTTAACGAAGGTATGGAAATAGGTAAAGAGCTGTTTGGCTCATTAAATGAAAATAATCCTTTATTTATCAATTACCAAAGATCTTATAATGCCTCAACTAAAATAATTAGTGAAGATTTTGCTGATTCTGAGGCTCAGTTTATTGATTCCTATGTTAACGCTCATGAAAGAACCTATAATATTGAACAATTATTTGAGCTTTTGGAAAAAAATAATTTACATTTTTTGCGTTTTCAGGATGCCAATAATTGGGATATAAAAAAAATATTCAGGGGTAATCAAAAATTAATTGATAAATGTTCTTATTTATCTCAAAAGCAGAAATATCAATTGGGTGAAATAATTTTTGCAGAAAAGAATTTTGCTTTTTTTACTGCTAAAATAAATTTTCAGAAGCCAATATTTTCCGATGAAGAGCTTTCAAAAAAGAAAATACTTGTGTCAAAATTTAATAAATTAATTCAAATAGATGATGAGATATTAATAACTAATCCTCTAGGCAATGGAATGCAATTTACTGAAGAATCAATAGTTATCTATAATGCTCTATTTGATTCAGGAAATATCAGTGATTTAATTATTAATTTTGCAAAAATGTTTGGTATGAATTATCTACAAACATTAGGTTTTATCAGAGAGCTAGAATCAGCTTGCATTTTGTTTTTTATCTAGCTGTTCTTAATTAAATATTATTTTTACATTATTTTTATCAAAATGTTCTTGACAAAACTTAATAATGTTAATAAAATTAGTATTAAGATAAGTTAAGTGATATTAAAATACCACATAGTGTTTCTTAAATTAAGATTGTTAGGTTTATTAACATTTTATTAAGTACTTGGAGTTATTGTTATTACTAACTTAAGCAATAAAAAGTTATTTGAACTGAATAATCTAATATGATATAATTTACCTGAACAAATGCTTCAGGTAGGTAAAATAAGAGGACTTAATGAGATGGACAACAATACAAATAATATTGAGATGGATGATCTTAGTGAGATAGAAGCAAATATAGATGCTGAATCTGCTGCTAATGAAGTTATGGTTATTAACGATGAAGACGATAATGATGTTGAAGAAACTAACAGTGAAGAAGAAGTACAGATAGATACAGCTTTTGAAAAAGAGTTAAATGCAGACTCTTTAAAGCTCTATTTAAACTCTATTAGCAAAATTGAGCTACTAAACTCAGAGCAAGAAAAAGAATTAGCAAAGTTGATTAAAAGTGGTGATGTGACAGCAAAAGACAAAATGACGACAGCTAATTTAAGATTGGTAATTAGTATTGCTAGAAAATATAGAAATAGCAAACTTTCATTTTTAGATCTTATACAAGAAGGCAATATTGGTTTAATGAAAGCTGTTGAAAAATTTGATCATTCCAAAGGTTATAGATTTAGTACTTATGCAACTTGGTGGATTAGACAGTCAATTACTAGATCGATAGCTAATAATGAAAGAGATATAAGACTACCATTACACATTATTGAAATTTTAAAAAAGATCAAAAAAGCAAGCCATTTATTATTTAGTAAGTTAGGTAGAGATGCAACTATTAAAGAGATTTCTGAGGAAACTCAATTATCAATCAAAAAAATAAGATCAGTTCAAAGCGTTGTTAGAACAACTATACCAACATCAACACCTGTTTTTGAAAATAGTAATCAGACTTTGGATGATATTATCAAAGATGTCAGTGATGAAGGTGATGAGAAAAAAGTTGACTATGGTTTCTTGATGGAAGATTTAGGAAAGCTAATGTCTGTTTTGACTACACGTGAACAAGAAGTTGTATCTATGAGATATGGTTTGATTGATGGTAATACACAATCACTCTCTAGTATTGGTAGAGAATTAGGTATTACTAGAGAAACAGCAAGACAAATCGAAAAAAAATCTCTAATTAAACTTAAAGAACATGCTTCAAAAATGGGCTTAGAAGATTACTTATTATCAATGTAAAAATACAATTTAAATTAAAAAAACTATAACCTACACAAAACATTTGTGTAGGTTATAGTTTTTTAATTGGTTAACAATAAATTAGATTAGGAATATACACAAATGAAAAATAAAAAAGTGATCACCTTATTCTTTATGTCACTATTTACTATAAGTTTTCAAGCTTTCGCAAAATCAAATGATGAGCCAAAAATATCTAAGGGAAAAGTTGTTATTAATTTAAAAAATCATCATCAAAAAATAGTTTTAGATAAACCCTCATGTCCTTGCTATACATACAAAAAGTATTTAAAAAGTGTCGGATATTATACATTTAATGTTATTGAAGAAGGTAGTGAAGGTCTATCAGCGATGTTAGTGAGTGACAAAACAGGTAAAGAGTTTAAAGTTGATGCGATACCTTTAGTTTCACCAAATAATAAAAAATTTGTTACAACCTCGATGGACTTGTCAGCAGGTTTTGATCCAAATAAAATAGAAGTATGGCATTTTGTTAAAAAAGGCATGGTTCGTGATTTTTCTTTAACTTTTGAAAAATGGGGACCATCAGATCCTATATGGATCAATAATAATACAATTAGTTTTAGTAAAAATATTTTTGAAGCCAAATCAGGTAATATAATAAAAATAGCAAAACTATTTCTTAAGTTTAATGGAAAAAAGTGGGCTGTAACTGATAAAAAATAGAAGGTATTTAAGAATGGTTCCATTAGAAGGAATAAGAGTAATTGACCTAAGTAGAGTCGTTTCTGGGCCTTATTGCACAATGATGCTGGGTGATCTAGGTGCAGAGATAATTAAAATAGAACATCCTGAATTAAAAGATGAAACTAGAAGTTGGGGACCTCCTTTTGTCAATGATGGAGAAGATAGTGCTTATTATTTCTCGATGAATCGTAACAAAAAAAGCATGACTTTAGATTTTAAAACTCAAGAAGGAAAAAATATTTTAATTCAATTAATAGAGCAAGCAGATATATTAGTAGAAAATTTTAGAGTAGGAACTCTAAAAAAACTTGGGCTTCATTATGAAGAAGTGAAAAAAATAAATCCCCAACTTATTTATTGCTCAATCAGTGGTTATGGTAGTACAGGTCCTTATGCTGATAGAGGTGGATATGATGTAATAATTCAAGGTCTTGGTGGTTTGATGAGTATTAATGGTAAAGATGAACCAATGAAAGTAGGTGTTCCAATAGTTGATATAACCACAGCAATGATGGCAACACAATCAATTTTAGCAGCTCTTTTTGTCAGAGCCAGAACAGGTAAAGGTCAACTTGTTGAAACATCATTACTTGAAACACAAGTTTCATGGCTAGCTAATGTTGGTAGTAATTATCTTAACTCAGGAAATTTACCAACAAAAATGGGCAATAGTCATCCAAATATAGTGCCTTATCAACCTTATAATGCTAAAGATGGACAATTTATTATTACTGTTACTAATGATAAACTATGGAAAAATTTTTGTCATGGTATTAACAAAGATGATTTTTTTGATGATCCAAAATATAAGACTAATGCTTTAAGATTAAAAAATAGAGATGAATTAAATAGATATTTGGAAGATTTGTTTATTACAAAAACAGTTGATGAATGGATTAATATTTTCCAAATATTAGAAATACCTATAGGACCAATCAATAATCTTGAACAGGTTTTTAACGATCCACAAGTTTTAGATAGAGAGATGTTAGTTGAGATAGAACATCCAACAGGAAAAATTAAAATGACTGGATTACCTGTTAAATTTTCTGATACTAAAGCATCAATCAGATTAGCACCTCCTCTTTTTAGTCAGCATACAAAAGATATTATTTGTCAATTATTAAAGTATTCTGAATCTGAATATCAAAGTTTAAAATCTAAAAAAATTATTTAATTAGTTTTAATTATTTAAAGTGACCAGCATGACATAAATAAGCTTTTATATAAGATATTATTAGAATATAAGAGGTTTTAGATATTTATATGATAGATATTGTGATTTAGCAATAAAAGGCAAAAAGGCTTAATGATGAGATCCAGATCAGTTAGAAATAAAATAAAAAAACTTGCTGATAGCAAAAGTATAGTCAATACTTTATATTTTATTACTGCCAAGAATAAAGATAATATAGAGTTATATAAAAAAAATAAAATTGATCGATTATTAGGCTTTTTTCAATTATCTTTTTTTTAGAGCAGTTATATAAAATCATATTTAAACCAAATCTTTATACCTAATTTTAAAAATATTATAATGTTGTTGTTCCAAAAAATTTACCTACCATTGCCGTTAAGGCTATTGCCAAAGCACCCCAAAATGTTACACGTATAGCACTTATTCTCATATTTGCACCGCCAACATAAGCAGCTAATGCTCCCAAAACAGTTAAAAAAACCAATGAAGTGCAACTAACCATTAAAATTAAATTGGATAAAGATGAAATAAATACAGCTATTAGCGGGAGTGAAGCACCAATGGTAAAAGCAGCAGCTGATGATACAGCAGCTTGAATAGGTTTTGCACTAACAATATCAGAAATACCAAGCTCATCACGTGTATGTGCTGTAAGAGCATCTTTATTCATTAATTGTTCTGCTACTTGTATAGCAAGCGAACGCTCAAGACCTCTACCAACATAAATTTCCGCTAATTCATTTTTTTCACTTTCAGGATCAGTCAAAATTTCAATACGCTCTATAGCAATATCTGCTTTTTCTGTATCCAATTGTGAGCTAACAGATACATATTCACCTGCAGCCATAGATGCTGCTCCAGCGATTAATGCAGCAATTCCAGCAACCATTATACTATTATGATTTGCACCCGAAGAAGCAACACCAACAATCAAACTAGATGTTGATATTATCCCATCATTTGCACCCAAAACAGCTGCACGAAGCCACCCTATATGTTGTGTTTTATGATTCTCTGGTTTTTTTGAAGCCATATTTAATATCTCTTTTCGTGATACTACTATATCTTTATAGTTGAAATAACTATATCTTATATACCATTTTTGGAATTAATAAAGCTGGAAAAATTAAACAATTTAATTTTCAATTTACAAAAGTTCTTTTTTTTTTATAGTAAGTTAAAACAAAGAAATGTATAATAAAATAGAGTAATTTTTATAGGTTAATAGTAACATAGTATGAGTTTAAGTAATTGTCCACATTGTACTTCGCCTGTGCCAGCAGCATTTGCTTCAATGCCTGTATGCACTATTTGTGGTGGAGATCTAAATGCTACTTCTTCTGGTCCTATATGGGCATCGATTGATATTAAAACTGATAATACTCGTACCTGTCCATCTTGTGGTATAAGCGTAAAATCTATTCTTGCTCTTGAATGTCCAAGTTGTCAGTCTGATTTAGCACCTGCCGGCAGAATAGTAAAGGATATTGAAAAAGAAAACGCTGATTTTGAAAGCGCCATTTCGTCATCTAATCAGGCAAAAGTGGCTGTAAAACAAGAAATAAAACCAGAAGTTAAACACGAAGTAAAACAAACTGAAATTAAAAATAAACAAAAATCAAAAACAGATCCTGATTTACGCTCAAATACGTCAAATTCAGAAATAAAACCATATCCAGAAAGAGATAAAAGTAAGGAAAACAAAAATAAAGAAGATTTCGTTAGTATAAAAAGTAAAAAAAAGAAAAAAGAAGGATTCTTACTTAGATTATTAAGAATGCTAGGTCTAAAAAAAGATTAATCAAATCTTAGATACTTTTTTATAAACCTCAATCATCAACTTTAAGTTATCTTCAAAATTGAATAGATTATTAACTCTTTCTCGAGCATTTTTTCCTAACAATACCCTTTGCTCGAGATTTAACATAAGTATCTCAAGATAATATGCTGCTTGAATATAATCTTTTGAATTTATAATAAAGCCTGTTTTTTGATCTTCAACAACTTCAGGGAGACCACCCATATTAGAAACTATGACAGGTTTTTCACAAGCTCCTGCCTCTACTACAGCAACACCAAAGCTTTCACTATCATAAATTGATAATGCTAGATAAATATCAAGCTCATTGTAATATTCAACAATATCATCATATTTTATTTTTCCTGTAAAAACTGTTTTATCGGTAAGATTAAATTCTTTAACCATATTTTTTAAAAATTTCTCTTGTGAGCCACCACCTACAATCAATAACTTTAAATCTTGTTCAGGGTATTTATCAGCCAAGAATTTAAAAGCTTTAATAAGATATTCAACACCATATTTTTCTTCTAAAGTTTTTATTGTTCCTATGACTAATGAATTTTCAGAAAATATTTTTTTGACCTTTTTACTTGGCTTAAATTTTTTTAAGTCTATACCAAATGGAACAACTGAAATATCTTTATTTGTATATTTTTTTGTTTGATTGACCATTGCATTACTTGTCGAACAAATTTTATCTGATTTTTTTAAATTATATTTCAAAATTAGTTTATTAAAAAAAGATTTTTCTGGAAAATCATAAACATCACTTCCCCAAACTGAAATTATATAAGGATGAAAATTTAATAATGCACCAAGTAAGCCATAACTAGTCGCATAATGAGCATGTACTATATCAGGATTATAATCTAAGACTATTTTTTTTACCTTTTTTAAGGAACTAAAATATTTTAGTTTAGAAAATATATTATCAGAGGCAAATATTTTTTCATTGAGATAAATAGAATCAATAATTACATTATCTAAGCCTAAATAATCATTTTTATCAAATTTGGATAAGCCAAATAAATATATACTTATTCCTCTTTCTGACAGACCCCTAACCCATTTTAGAGTGTGTGAGGATCCTGGATCTGCAAGCATTAAAATTTTCATTAATCTTACACTTTTTTAACGTAAACTATATTTTTCAAAAAGATATTTGGTCAACTTATTAATAGTATGATGCTCAAAAAGTACCATAGGGTTAAGTTTCATGCTTAAAAAAGATTCAAGATCGCCAGATAAACCTATTGATGACACAGAGTCAAGATCGTATTCAGAAAAAGATTTGTCTATACCAACCTTATCTTTATCAATTCCAGTTAATTCCGATATTTTGATAATAAGCCATTCTCTGATTTTATTTTCTGTTACTTCCATATATTTAACTCTTTACTAAGATATTTTTTACTACAATATTTTCGTTGTACTTTACCACTGGAAGTTTTATGCAGTGTACCAGCATTAATTAAGCAAATATCATATACAGTAACACCATGAGTTTCTAAAACTTGAGTTTTGATTAAATTAATCATACTTTCTATTTCTGATTTATTACCTTCATTTTTTACTTCTTGAATTATGATTAGCCTTTCTTCATTATCTATATCTACAGAAAAAGCAGCTACACTACCAACTCTAAAAGCAGTATGAGCATTTTCAGATGTATATTCAATATGTTGAGGATAATAATTACGACCTCTTAAAATGATTAGATCTTTTATTCTACCTGTAATAAATAGTTGACCATTTTTGATAAAACCTAAATCACCTGACTTTAGATAACCTTTATTTTCTTGACCATCAACTTTGATATTAAATGTTTCTTGGCTCTCTTTTTCTTTATTCCAATACTTACTTGCGATACTCTTACTACTAATATATATTTCGCCCACTTGTTGATTTTTAAGTTGAATATTTGTATTTGGATTAACAATTATAACTTCACCATCAAGCCTAGTATGACCAACTCCTACTAAGGTTATAGTATTTGGACTTTTAGCTTCTTCTACTACTCTATTTTCTTCTAATTCTTCTTTATTAACGTTAATTATAACTGGTAAAGAATATCGGCTATTAGCTGTAACAAAGACAACTGACTCAGCAAGACCATAAGCAGGAAATAATGCACCTTTATCAAAACCACATTCAGAAAATTTGTCTATAAACTTATTAATAGTTTCAGATCTAACTGACTCTGCCCCATTTAAAGCAATTGACCAATGACTAAGATCTAAGGTTTTTATCTGCTCATCTGTAATTCTTTTGACACATAGCTCATAAGCAAAATTAGGTGCAGCACTAACAGTCGATTTATATTTTGATAAAGCTTTTAGCCAACGATAAGGCTTTTGCAAAAACATCAATGGTGACATAAGAGTTGAAAATGTTCCTGAGCCAACAGCCAAAAATACTCCTGACATCAAACCCATGTCATGATATAAAGGTAGCCAACACATAAATGACTCTTCGACATTTTTTGGAGGTATTTCGTCCAAAATATCTTTTAGCATATATAAATTATCGGTAAGATTTTGGTGATTAAGCAAAACACCTTTAGAAAGTCCAACAGATCCAGATGTATACTGAATTATAGCATTAGTATTTTCATTAATAGTATCAGAATAATAATTACTATCTTGATCATACTCGATTGCGTCAACAGCTATTTTATCAAAAACCGGTAAATTAGTTAAATAGCTTTGAAAAAAAGCCATTTTGCTAATTATTTCTGAATTGGAAAGTATTAGTGATGGTTCTGAATCTTTTATTATTGATAGCAATCTTTGCAATTGTTTAAAATCAAGTGGTGGATTAACTGGTACAGCAATTAACTCAGCAAATAGGCATGCCCAAAGAGATACGATAAAATCAGAACTTGTATCAAAAAGAACAATTGCTCTTGAACCTTTTGTATAATCTTGTTGTAATTTATTTGCTAGATTTGAGGCTTTTATTTTTAGTTCTGAATAAGTTAATGTTTCGACATTGTCTTCACCATCAACCAAAATATTATAAAGTATCTTATCAGGCGTTTTATCTACCTGACTTAATAACATATCTACTAAATTTGTTTTCATAGTTATACTCTCAAAAAATTACATTAATACCGAAAAAGCCAAAATTAAAACTAAATTTTGGCTTTTTTACAAACAAACGTATAAGATAAGTTATATAAATCATCTGATTTTTTATTAAATTTTTTAAATAAGCCAATTATTACTGACTGAGAATAAGAGTGCATGTTTGTTTCAGGAAAGACAACAGGTATTGTGTTTGTAGGAATAAAATGTGCCTTATTAAGCAGATAATACATTGAGTCTATATTAAATAAATTAGCTCTTTTTGAATCATAAAAAAGATAATCTATATCAATATTATTTAATAATCGACTAAGAGAGAAAATGCTTTTACAATTAAAGAAATTTATTATTATATTACCATTATCATTTAATATTTTGTGGCAATATTCTAATACTTTTTCTGGGTTCTTGATTGTATCCAAAGAAAAAAACAAAACTATATTATCATATTTTTTGTATTCTTTAAGCTTTAATAACTTAGGGCTAAAACTTCTGATCGATAGAGTATCAATTTCAGTTAAATCTTGAGAAAAAATAGTCTTTAGATCAAAAATATTGGGTTCAGTTATTTGTAATAAATTATTGAGGTTTGGTAGCTTAACTACTTGCTCAATTAGATGTGTAATAGATAATCCAACTAACTCTTTACTGTAAGTAAAACTTTC
>JACMQJ010000153.1 GCA_014377055.1 Candidatus Sericytochromatia bacterium | reverse complement strand
TCTTGTCCCCTCCTTTACAAAGGAAGGCTAGGATGGATTTCTTCATTCTTAGCATATATAATTAAATCCCTACAACTCCTTTTGCAAAGAGATTTATAGGGAAATTATAAGTTATGTAAAAATCTTAAACGTCTTTTTTGAATGATGATTTTAAATTGCGAACAAAGTCTGTCATTTCTCTTTCAGCCATGTCTTTCTCATAGCCATATCTTTCTTGTATTTTTCCTAATAAGCTTTCTTTTTTACCATTAGCAACAGTTAAATCATCATCTGTAAGCTTTCCCCATTTTTCTTTTACTTGACCAGTGAATTGTTTCCAATTACCTTCTACTTCATTCCAATCCATAATATTAACAATCTCCTTTTACATTTATTTATTAAGGTATATTAAGAGTATATCATAAAAATATTTGATATTAAGTTTTCTTGATGAAAAAGATTAAACATATTAAAATATAATTCTCAAAGATATTTAATAATATTTGATAGGAAAGGTTTTGTAATGATTCAAAAAGAAATATTAGGTTATTCTATTTATTTTAAAAGTTTAGAGGAAGCAGAAAAGTTTTATAAAAAAATTCCTGAAACTTTTGATCCTAGCTTTAACAAAGATGATAAAGAAGTTATGTTACTAGGGGTTGAGCCAGTAAAAAAAGAAGATTTTTCTTATGTTTTTAAAAAAGAGGGAAAAAAGGTTTCTATTGAGCCCTTAAAAATTGAGTTTTTAGAAACTATTTTTGTTAGAAAAGAAGCAATAGGTTAAATTTTTTATATATTGAATAGTTCATTTTTTGAAAATGTTATACACTATCTAGTAGAATAAATACTTAGTTTATTAAGATTTAAAATATAAAGGGTTTTGTTATAATGGATCAGTTCTTAAGTATTCCTGAAAAGGTACTTTTGTTTGTAGCGATAGCTGTTGCTATTTATCATTTTACAACAGCTTTAATTCACAAGATTGAATTAATTACACTCGGAAAAAATGAAAATCGTTTTAGTGAAGTTTCAAAGCGTATCAATCTCTTTGTTAAATATGTTTTATTACAAAAAAGAGTTTTTAAAGATCCTGTTTTTGGTACAATGCACGCTGTATTCTTTTGGGGTTTTATTTTTATTACTGTTGAAACCTTTAACTTTATAGCTCAAGGATTTAATCAAGAATTTCATTTACCTCTAACCAATAGTCCTTATTTTATTGGTATTGTTGAAACGGTTGAAGTATTGGTTTTAGTTGGTTTAGCGATGGCTTTTTATAGAAGATTGGTATTACGTCCAAATAATCTAAGTCTTAATCGTGATGGTCTTTTGATCTTAAGTTTTATTGGTGGTTTGATGTTAAGTGCTTTATTTAAAGATGGATTTGAAATAGCAATGGCTAAAACATCAGGAACCGTATTTTTTATGGCTGACGCTGGTAATTACTTTAACCCTTCTTATATAGGTAATGCAATTTCAGCTGGTGTTTTATCCCTAGGTCTTTCACCATCAGTTATGCTTGGTTTTCATAATTTATTTTGGTGGACTCATGTTTCTATAGTTTTAATATTTTTGGTATATATACCAGCTTCAAAACATTCTCATCTTATTGCCTCAATGTTTACTGTTTGGTTTGGTAGAACCAAGCCTTATGGTCAGCTTTCATATATTGATATGGATACAGAAATGGAAAAAGATGAACCTTCTTTTGGTGTTAATAAGTTTGAAGACTTTACATGGAGGCAATTACTTGATGTTTATGCTTGTACTGAATGTGGTAGATGTCAAACTCAATGTCCAGCATATCTTAGCGGTAAACCTCTAAATCCAAAAAAAATAATTGTGGACTTACGTCATGAATTATTTTATACAGGTGAAAAATTGATCCTTGAGAAAGCAGAAGCAAAAACAAGATCAGCTGACGGAGTCGCAACACTTGAAGAAATAGAAAAAGTTGCTGAATCCGAACCACATCCTTTAATAGAAAGAGTTTATGAAAAAGAAGAAATTTGGGCTTGTACAACTTGTCTTGCCTGTGTTCAAGCTTGTCCTGTATTAATTGAGCATGTGGATAAAATTGTGGATGTTAGAAGACATCTAGTTATGATGGAAGCTGATATGTCTGAGCAAGTAGTTTTGACATTTAATAATATTGAGAATCAAGGAAATCCATGGGGTAT
>JACMQJ010000737.1 GCA_014377055.1 Candidatus Sericytochromatia bacterium | reverse complement strand
CTTTGAGTTTAATACAGATTGGAATTATATGGCAGCAGGTGCTATCATTGTTAGTCTTCCAGTTCTCATATTCTTCTTTATTGCCCAAAAGTTTTTAATATCAGGCTTAACTGCTGGTGGTGTCAAAGGTTAATTAAAACTGAGTATACTGTAAGCGTTTTATAAAAATATTCTAGCCACAGATGTCAAAGATTAAGACAAATGAACCCGAATAATTTTTTAATATTCCACTTTTTATTCATTTGTGTAATTCGTGACTAAATCTTACCTTTCAAAATAAATCGACAAATTTGTGATAAATACTTGATTTTAACTGTTCAATATCAACTTTTTGATTTAATAATAACTCCATGGATGTCATAATAGAGCTTTCAAGTCCACAAGGATTGATATTATAAAAAAAATCCAAATCAGTTGAAACATTTAAAGCAAAACCATGATAGCTAGTCCAATTACGAAAAGATACACCGATAGAGGCAATCTTTTTTTCGCCAATCCAAACACCAGTATATTTTTCTTTTCTTTGGGCTTGCAAATCATATTCTTTGAGTGTAAGAATTAAAATTTCTTCAATTCTTCTCAAAAACTTGTGTATATCTTTTTCATGGTTACTATCAATAATTGGGTATCCTATTAGTTGACCAGGGCCATGATATGTGACATCTCCACCTCTTTCAACTTGATATATGGGTAAATCTTTTTTTAGAATATTATCTAAGTTTGATTTTCTACCCAAAGTTATAACTGATGGATGTTCAACAAAAATAAGAGTATCATTTATTTGCTTACTTATTCTTTTTTCAAGTAACTCATATTGTAAATCCAGAGTTTCTTTATAATCTTTTAAACCTAAGTCTAGTATGTCAATTTTACTCATTATTTTTACGATCTATTAAAAATACTAATTAATAATATGGATAGCTTTACCCATTGCAGCTTCGGCAGCTTCCATAATTCCTTCTGGTAAGGTTGGATGTGGATGGATTGTTAAGGCAATATCTTCTGCAGTTGCTCCCATTTCAATAGCTAAAGCTCCCTCACTAATTAGACTTGAAGCTTCATGTCCAACAATATGCAATCCTAATAACTCTTGAGTTTCTTCATTAATTACCACTTTGACAAAGCCATCACTTTCACCACTGGCAAGAGCTTTTCCAAGTGCAGCAAATGGAAATTTTCCAACTTTTGCTTTAATACCTTTTGCTGCTGCTTCTTTTTCAGTTATTCCGACACTAGCAATTTCAGGATCTGTAAATACAACTGATGGCATTGCATAAAAATCAAGCTCTGTTTTGTGACCTGCAATAACTTCTGCAACCACAATACCTTCTTTTGAAGCTTTGTGAGCAAGCATATATCCACCTACAACATCACCGATAGCATAGATATTAGGAATATTTGTCTGCATTTTTTTATTTACTTTAATGAATCCATGATCAATCTCTATCCCAAGATTTTCTAAGCCCAAATCCTTACTATTTGGTCTTCTTCCAACTGTTACCATCACATAATCAGCGTTAATAATCTGCTCTTCACCTGTTTTTGTTACTACTGTAACTTCAACATTATCACCATCTATTTTTGCTGATTTGGCTTTAGTTTCTAGCATAATATTTGCACCATTCTTTTTTAGTTTACGTACCACTACAGCAACAAGCTCTGGATCAGACGCAGGTAAAAGATTGGCTGTTGCTTCAACAATATTTATTTTTGCACCAAGTTTTAATAAATATGTTCCTATTTCTAATCCTATGTATCCGCCACCAACAACAACAAGGTTTTTTGGTACTTGATTAAGATCCAATGCTCCTGTTGAACTTAATATTTTTTGCTCATCAAATTTAAATCCTGGTATTTCTATGGCACTTGATCCTGTAGCAATAATAATATTATTAAATTCTACTGTGATTGTACCTTCCGAATTGGTAACCTCAATATGATTTTTGTCTTTAAAAACAGCATTACCCATAATGTGTTTTACTTTATTTAATTTAAAGAGAGTACCTATTCCGTCAACAAGTTTTTTGACAATTTTATTTTTCCAAACTTGTAATCTATCCATATCAATCAGTTTTTCACCAGTTGAAACTGAAAAGCCCATCTCTTGAGCAATATGAATAGTATCAACAACATGAGCGGCATTAATTAGAGCTTTGGATGGTATACAACCAACATTAAGACATACTCCACCAAGTTTCTCTTTTTCTATAACTAATACTTCTTTGCCAAGTTGTGCTAATTTTATAGCTGCAACATATCCACCAGGCCCTGCACCTATAACTACATTCTCTATTTTTATATTTTCCATTTTTATTTAATCCAAAACTTATATTTTAAACTTTATTTTCAAAGTAAATTAATTATACAAATTTTTTGATTTTTATTTGTCAATTTTCACAATTTTATAATCTTTAATATTTTTAATCTTGTGCCATTTTAAAATTAAGTATAAAAATTAAATGCACATTTTATTTTTAGATACTGTTAAATAATTAGCTAATAGCATATACTTAAGTCTATATTTCATATTGTTAAAAAGTTAGATTTAAATGATTAATACTGTCATTTTGGTTGGTAGAGTTGGTCAAGCTCCAAGTATAAAATATTATGAAAGTGGTAAAGTTCAAACCGCTTTTAGCCTTGCTGTTAACAGACCAAAAAGAAGTCAGGATCTTGAAGATATTACTGATTGGTTTAGAGTGGAGTTATGGGGACGATTTGCCGAAATAGCTAATGAATATATTCGTAGAGGTACATTATTAGGCATCGAGGGTAAACTTGAATTTAAAAAGTGGAAAGATGTCAATGGTGTTGAAAAAGAATCATTTATCATTTTAGCCTCTAATTTTCGTTTATTAAGCAATAGAAATGATATAGAGATACCATCACCAGAAAACTAGTTTTTCAAAAAATATTATAGTTATAAAAAGCAGAAAGGTAGTAGATTATGAGAATTTTGATGTTAACATGGGAATATCCACCAAAAGTAGTTGGTGGTTTGGCAAGGCATGTTGAAGACTTATCAAATGCTTTAGTTAGAGCAGGTCATGATGTTCATGTGGT
>JACMQJ010000023.1 GCA_014377055.1 Candidatus Sericytochromatia bacterium | reverse complement strand
TTTGAAATTTTTGCTAGTTTTTCTGCATCTTGTTCATTTCTGACAGTTGAAAAAACTTTGTAATTTTGCTGTGCCAACATTTCGGCAATAGATTTACCTATTCCTGTTGAAGCTCCTGTGACTAAAACATAATGAACATCTTGCCTATTATTTTCTAAATTGACATTTTCATTTGTAGACTTAGAAGAATTTTTATTAAGGACAAGGACACTATTTTTTTTATATAACCTATATCCCGCAAACACACCAAGTGAAATAGCTGCTAATAAACCAATCTTTTTTTTCATACTATTTTCTCCATATATATAGATGCCTAATTCTAACAGTATTAGCATTTTTTTGTATAGGTTACTTTTGACAACTAGACGACATTTTAAGCTAAGTTGTCATGTTATAATTAACCTAAGTCTATTTTATTTGAGCTTTATATTCAATGAAAATAATAAAGAAACATCATACTGTTATACGCTGGAATCACTGGATAAACTTCCCAATACTAGCCTCTATGATTTGGAGTGGAATGCTAATTTATTGGTCTAATGATGTTTATAAAATATCACTTGGTAATAAGGTTTTATTTAAATTTTTCCCTGATTGGTTTTATACAACATTTAACTTAAGCCAAAGACTTGCAGAGGGTATGGCATGGCATTTCTTTTTGATGTGGCTTTTTGCTATTAATGGTTTTGTATATGTTGCTTATTCGTTAATTAGTGGCGAATGGCGTTATCTTGTGCCTCATAAACATGCTCTTAAACATGCTTTTGCTGTAGTACTTCATGATTTGGGTATCAACAAAAATCCACTACCAGAAAGAAAATTTAATGCAGCACAACAAATAACTTATACAGGAATTATTATTATGGGATTCTTTTCATTGTTAACAGGTTTAGCTATATATAAGCCAATACAGTTATCATGGTTAACATCATTTTTAGGTGGTTATGAAGCGGCTAGACTTGAACATTTTATTTTGACTATGGGTTATGTTGCATTTTTTGTAATACATATATCACAAGTAATCAGATCAGGGTGGAATAACGTAAGGTCAATGATCACAGGTTATGAGGTGGTAAATAAAGATAAAAAAGGCTATGAGTATGACTGAGCAAGATGATGAAAATAATTTAGTAGATGAGCCAACATTAAGTAGTTCCGAAACCATTAATGACGAGCATTCTATTAATAAGGAGATGAATCGTCGATTATTTGTCAATTTGCTTACAGGCTCTGCTGTTGCTATATCTGGCTTACTTAGTTTAAAATGGATTCTCAGTAGTAAGAATGATGAGATACCTAGTCTTTTAAGGAAAAATCATGATTTTAATGCTAATCTATCCAAAGCATATTTTAAACCAGATCGACTCGCACCTACTTTTTCAGAAAATTTAATAGCCGATCCAAGAGCAAATGGTGATCTTGGCTTAAAAGATGATTTTGCTCCCAATGATTGGTTATTACATCTTTATGGTAATAATACCCATAAAATATTTACCCTTAACAATCTAAAAAAGTTACCTATTATCGAAATGACCACTGAATTAAAATGTATTGAAGGATGGAGTCAAATCGTTAAATGGAAAGGTGTTAGACTGTTTGACTTTTTATTAAAAAATCAGATGCTATCTAATAATCCAAAGTATGTTAGCATGGAAACTCCAGATAAAGAATATTATGTTGGCCTTGATATTGAGTCAGCAATTCATCCTCAAACATTACTAGCTTTTGAAATGAATAATAAACCTCTAACTTTGGAGCATGGTGCTCCACTACGTTTGGTAACACCACTAAAATATGGAATTAAACATATAAAAAGAATTGGCTCTATAACCGTTACAGATAATAAACCAAAAGATTATTGGGCAGAACAAGGTTACGATTGGTATTCAGGACATTAAAATAATTATTTTACTAATCTATTAATCATTGCTCTCCTTGACCAAGTTATCAAAATAATTAACCAAATAGTAGTAATTAAGATTGAAATTGGAATAACAGGTAAGCCAAGAAGACAGCTTCTAATAATTGATGCCACAGAAGTAAGTGGTAATAACCAAGCAAACCATTGTACATATTTTGGTAATGTTTCAAGTGGAAAAAATACGCCACAAAAAAGGAACATTGGGAAAATAAATAGATATTGAGGATAAGATATCTCTTCTATTGTACGTGCTTTGGCTGCAACTAATAAACCTAATGAAGCAAAGAGCATTGCAAAAATGAAGCAAAATGGAAAAACAATAACAGAACCCAAAACACTAAAATTACCTGTTAAGCAACCTATTAATAAAATAACAAAAACAGAAAAACTAGCTTTACTCGCATCCCATAATATTTCACCCCAAAGTATTTCAGGAATGGTTATGGTTGTAACAGCTAAAGCTTGAAACACTTTTTGATAATACATCCTAATAAAACTACCATAAGCAGCTTCAAAAAATCCTTGAAACATCACAGTTTGTGCAACAATTCCAGAAAAAACAAATTGCTTATAGGTTAATGTCATTCCAGCAACTTTAATTGTACCAATTAGAGATCCAAGTCCAAAACCGAAAGATAATAAGTATAGAATAGGCTCAGTAAAAGTTGTTACAAGTCCATATATCAGGCTTTTTCTAAAAACTTTAAAATATCTAAGCCAGACACAATATATTCCCCAAAATGTTGTTTGCATTAGTTGATATTTAAACCTCTGCCTGTTAGATTTAAATAAACATCTTCAATATTAGGTGGTCTTTTCCATTTCATTCCAGGTCTTATCTCTTCTTCAATTATGTTTGTTCCTGCATGTCTAGTTATCAGGTTTTGTGGCGTATCACAATCAAGTATTTTTCCATTATGTAAAATAGCAATTCTATCACACAGTCTTTCTGCTTCGTCCATATAATGAGTTGAGAGTAGTATAGCCATACCTTTTTCTCTACTTTCGACAATAATGTCCCATAACTCTCTTCTAACCTCTGGATCTAAACCAGTTGTAGGTTCATCAAGGATTAATACTTGAGGATCGCCAACTAATGCTCTGGCGACTTGTAACCTACGCCTCATACCACCTGACAACGATTCAACATTTTCTTTTGCTTTGTCATCCAAAAAAAATCTTTTTAATAACGATTCAGATTTTTCTTGAGCTGTTTTTTTATCAATACCAAAATATGAAGCATAAGTCACCATTTGATCAATTACAGAAAAATCTGTATCAAGTGAATCATCCTGAGAACATACACCTAAGAACCTTCGAGCAAGCTTTGGGCTTTTGTGAACATCAATATTATTAATCAAAATCTTGCCATGATTAATTGGATAAAAACCTGTTATACAATTCATTGATGTTGACTTACCAGCACCGTTAGGGCCAAGTAAACCAAAACATTCGCCTTTTTTTACTGTAAAGCTAATATCATCAACCGCTGTAAAAGATGATTTTTTTGATGAATATATTTTTTTTAGATTTTCTACTACCAATAAATTATTTTCGCTCAAATATTTTTCCATTGCTAAATTATTAATTAATTATAATAAAATAATCCAATAACTACAATGTAAGTCGCAACTATTAAATCTATAGTAAATAGTTAAGTTTAACGATCCGCTATTCATAAGAGTTTGAGATAAGGGCCTAAAAATCCTTATTTTTTCAAGTAAATAATGAAAAGTGATGTTAATGTAATTTATTTTCCATACTTTTTTTATTTCTTTGATAAAGTATAACAGAGGGAGCATATAATCTTATTAATGCTTTGAATATTATTAATAGAGATAAATTAAAAATAATTATGGATAATAGATTACCAACACTACTAACTATAGGACCTAGTCATTACTGTGAAAAGGCTAGGTGGGCTTTGGACTATCTTAATATAGAGTATCAAGAAGAAATTTGTACTCCTATATTTAACATGATTCATAATAGAAAATATAAAGCAAAAACATTACCTATTTTATTAATAGACGATCTTATCTTAAAAGATTCTACAGAGATTCTTCAATACTTAGATAAAAAAACAGGTTATGGAACACTTTATCCAATAGATGGAGATGAAAAAAAGCAAGTTGAAGAGCTTGAGGATTTATTTGACAAAGACTTAGGAACACATACTCGTAGATGGGCTTATTTTTATATTCTTGAGAGAGAAGATTTGATGATAGATATTTTTTGTTTGGGTGCTAATCCTCTTGAAGAGGCAATATTTCAAACATTTTTTCCAATAGTGAAATATATGTTTAAAGCTAGCATGAGAATAAATGTACAAGGTGCAGAAAGATCAAGATCAAAAATTGAACAGGTTTTTGAAAAGGTCGAAAATTTATTATCTGATGGTCGCAAATATTTAACTGGTGACAAAATTACTGCTGCTGATATTACCTTTTCTTCTTTAGCTTTACCGATTATTTTGCCAAATGGATATTCATTTAGACAGGGAGATAAAGCCAATTTATCTGATGATGATTTAAATAGAGAAATGGAAGTTGTTGAAGAAAAAATATATTGGATAGATCGAGTTCCAACAATTATGGCTGACGAGGTAAGAGCATTTAGGGAAACCAAAGCAGGAAAATTTGCTTTAGAAATGTACAAAAATCATCGCCATCAAAGTATTTTAAAAAATTAGAAAGTATTTTTTTATTGTGACTATAATCATAATTAGCATTTGTATAATTTTTGATCTTTAAATAAAAAGAGGCTTTGCATGGATCCCTTAAAAAATCTGAGTACAAATTTTAATTCAGCCCTAAAAACAGCAGCCCAAGATAATATAATAAGTAAAAACGAACTTGAAAATTTAAAAAAGACAGCAACTACTCCTGACGATAAAGCTGTTGTTGAGTTATTAAGTAAAGACTCATCAAAAGTTAGTTTTAACGTAACAGAAGGATCTGCGCAAAAACAATATGATTTATCGCTTGATCTTGATACAAAGCCAATAACAACTCCAATGGCAGATAAACCAAAGCAAGTAGCTATTCCTGCGTCATTCACAGCAAGTTATGGATCTTTAGGAGAGGGAGATATTACAAAAGCACAAGTTATAAAAAATCAGCTTATTATTTCACAACCTGGAGCTGACTTAGGACAAGCTGTTAGTAGATTCAAAACTCCTGAACAAGTCGCCTCTCTACTTGGTAGTATTCCTTATGATAATGAAAGAGGAAAGCCGATGGGTGGAGATGGTCCTCTTGGAACTCAGACCCCTGACGATACTCTAAAAAAATATACAGGAGTTTGTCGTGATGTTCATCAACTTGGAGCTTATCTACTATCACAAAATGGTTATGAAGCGACACAAGTTGGTTATGTAGGTGCTAGAACAAGTCACTCAATTACTGTGTACAAAGAACCTGGTGGTAAAGGTTACGGTATTGTAGAATATGGAAAAGTATATAATCCAGATCAAATAAAAACCATGCTAGGAGGTAGATATGCCAATTCTCCAGAAGAAGCTGTTAATGCCTTAAACTTTGGTACTGCTACAGCAATCTATAAATGGACGCCACCAAAAGAAGGTCAAGAAGGACATGTAGAGGGTGTATTTTATACCCAAAAATTTCAAAACTATCATAAAACCTTGCAACTTGATCATAAGGATGGAGTCATTTTTGATAGCCAACTAGGATTACAAATAGAAAAAACACTCAGTGATAAATGGAGTATAGCTGTAGGTAAAAAGTTTGAGTCACCTGGCGATCCTACTGCCAAAGACTCTGTTCATGCTACTGTAGGCTACAAAACGGGGGATGAAAATAATTGGTTTAGTGCATCTGTTGGAGTGCAATATAGACC
>JACMQJ010000736.1 GCA_014377055.1 Candidatus Sericytochromatia bacterium | reverse complement strand
ATTAGATGAAGTTGCTCCAAGAGTCAAAGCTATCTGTGAAAAGTATGGAGTTAACTATAATATAGGTACACCATTTGAGCAAATAACCAGTGTATTTAAAAATGGTATTAAATATGCTTGGCTAATTAAATAGTATAACTTTGGATAGGCTATACTTTAAAAGTTGGAATTTACGCACTGAGTAAAAATATTACATAAAAATATGGAGAATAATAAATATCCGATGAGAATAATCTTTCATACTGGAAAAGGGGGAGTTGGAAAAACAACAATGTCCGCAGCCACTGCTCTAAAAGCAGCAAAGATGGGCTATAGAACCTTAGTTATTAGTACAGATCCAGCTCATAGTCTTTCTGACTCTCTAAATATACCTCTTAGTGGTAATCCTGTTGAAGTTACAAAAAATTTATGGGCTCAAGAAGTTAATGTATTAGACGAAATAAGAGAACATTGGGGTGAGCTACAAACTTACATGTCTTCATTACTTATCACCAAAGGCTTCGATAATATTGTTGCCGATGAGTTAGCTGTAGCCCCAGGAATGGAAGAGCTTTCTAGTCTTTTTCAATTAAATTTACATGCCAAATCAGGTAAATTTGATCTAATTGTTATTGATTGTGCTCCTACTGGTGAATCAGTTAGATTATTAACCTTACCAGATATTGTTGATTGGTATGTTACCAAATTATTTTCGGTTGCTAGAACAGCAGTAGGATTTATGCGACCAATTATGATGAAAACGTCTCTTCTCTTACCAGATGATAATGTTTTTGGATCAGTAGAAAAACTATTAAAACAAATCGCAGAAGTCAAAGAAATTGTTAATGATCCAGAACAAACTTCTATCAGAATTATTTTAAATCCTGAAAAAATGGTATTAAAAGAATCTCAAAGAGCTTTTACTTACTTTAATCTCTATGGATACAATGTTGATGCTATTTTATGTAATAAAATCTTGCCAGATTCTGAAGACCCACATTATAAAAAGTGGGCAGAATTACAAAAAAAATATTTGCATGAAGTTGATGAATCATTTTTACCAATACCAATATTCAAAAATCGTATGATTAATACTGAAGCTGTTGGTATAGAGTTATTAGAAATGATTGGTGATGAAATGTTTGGAGATCAAGATCCTACCAAAATAATGTTCAAAGAACAGCTTCAAAAGATTCGCAAAGAAAAAAATTATTATGTATTATCAATTTATATGCCTTTGGTAGAAAAAGAAAAATTTGTTCTAAAGAAAAATAACGAAGATTTTATTATAGAAGTTGGTAATTTTAGAAAAAATATTGTTCTTCCAAGAACTCTAGCCTCTTTATCCCCAGGTGATGCCAATTTCGTTAATGGTTACCTTGAAATAAAATTTTCTTAATTCAAACAAGTGGTTCAAACCACTTGTTCTAGTGAAAAAAATAAAATATTTATTTTGTGTAAAAAAGCTTTGAATAAGTATTTTTTAAACTAACGAACAGATAAAAAAGCTTAGTTTTCTGCCTTTATCTCTACTTTTTTGAGTTCTTCTTTAACAGCATCTTTGATAGGTGTAGGAGCAACCTCAGCAATAGGCTCAATCATTTTTAAAACTTTTGCTTCTATTTTATAAACTATTTTTTGAAATATTGAAGGCATTTCGGTTAATGGAGCAACCAAGAAGGCTTTGATACCAAATAGTTTACCTGCTAATATATCAGTTGTTAGTCTGTCACCAATAATCACTATATCACCTTTATTTAGTTTCATTTGTAACATAGCTTTGTGCAAAAATTTACTTCTTGGTTTAGTTGCTCTAGCTATAAATGGAATATCAAATTTTTCACAGAATTTTTTGACATAATCATGACGACTATTATTTGAAACGACAAAAAGAGAGAAATCTTTTTTTGCTTTTTTTAGCCAGTTATCAATTTTGTCTTTATTTGTCTTTATATCACTAGGCAATAAGGTATCATCAAGATCAAGGATGATACCTTTAACACCTTCACTTTTTAATATTTCTAAATCTATCTCTGATACATCTTTAAATCTTTTATCAGGTCTTAGATAACTACTTAATGATTTCCACATATTTTATGTTTTAAAATTTTTATGTTTTCCTATATTATTATATTCTACATCAAAAAAACTTATTTGTAACGATTCATTACAGATTCAT
>JACMQJ010000735.1 GCA_014377055.1 Candidatus Sericytochromatia bacterium | reverse complement strand
TTTTGTTGTTGGCTTACCTGCCCCATGACCTGCTTTTGTATCAATCCTAATTAAAATAGGATTATTACCTTTATAAATTTCTTGCAAAGTTGCAGCAAACTTTTTTGCATGTGCTGGAACAACTCTATCATCTGTATCAGCGGTTGTAATTAATGTTGGTGGATAAGCTACATTTTCTTTAACATTATGCAATGGCGAATAAGCATACATAAACTTAAAATCAGCTGAATTACTTTCAGCATTGCCATATTCAGGAATCCAATAACGACCAACCGTAAATTTGTGATAACGTAACATATCAATCACAGGTACACTACAGACAACAGCACCGAATAAATTTGGCTTTTGTATCATACATGCTGCAACAAGAAGACCACCATTGCTACCACCATTTATTGCTAATTTTTTTGAATTTGTATAATTATTTTTTATTAACCATTCACCAGCTGAAATAAAATCATCAAAAACATTTTGTTTTTTTTCGAGCATACCTGCTTTATGCCACTCTTCACCATATTCTCCACCACCTCTTAGATTAGGCATAGCAAATATTCCACCATGTTCCATCCATACTATTCTTGAAATAGAAAATGATGGAGTAAGACTGACATCAAAGCCACCATATCCATATAATAGAACAGGATTATCACCATTAAGTTTTAAGCCTTTTTTGTATGTCAAAAACATTGGTACTTTTGTTCCATCTTTTGAATTATAAAAAACTTGTTTGGTTTCATAGTCAGCAGGTTTAAACTTTACTTCTGAATCCATAAAATTTTCAAGTTTTCCAGAGCCAAAATTATAAGTAAATGTGGTTGATGGATAAGTAAATGAGCTAAATTTTATAAACATTTCATTATCATCTTTTTTACCTGTGATGGCATCAACGGTACCAATAGTTGGCAAATCTATCTGTCCAATAAATTTACCAGACATATCATAAGTTTTTAAGATATTATAAGCATCGTGCATATATGAAATAATTAATTGGTGATTAATTACATGTACTGATTGCATTACTTCTTTTTGTTCAGGAATGATATTTTTCCAGTTACTTTTTTCTGGATTATTTAAATCAACTGTTATTATTCTACCTTTTGGTGAATCATTTGTTGTTTTGATATAAATTATATTATCTTTATTATCAACATATTCATAGCTTGCATCAGCGGAGTTAAATAATTTTTTAAAAGAATTATCACTGTTAATATCTCTAAAATAGATATTATTTTCTGGAGCTGTACCTTTATAAATATGTAACATCAAATATTTACCATCTTCACTGGTAAAAGGAAAAAAGCTTAGTTCTTTATTATCTTTGTCTTGATAAACTAATTTGTCAAGATCTTGAGAAGTTCCAAGTGTATGCCAATAAACTGTACTGTAATTATTTAGATCCTCAGTAGCAACGGTACCAGGCTCAGGATAGCGATTATAATAAAACCCTGAATTATCACTTTTCCAAGCAACACCAGAAAATTTACACCATTTTAAAACTTCATCATAATCGTGACCTGTAGCAATTTTTTTTATTTTTATTTCTTGTCTATCACTGCCATTTTTTGAAATACCATAAGCGAGTAAAGTTCCTTGTTTATTATAATATTGTCCACTTAATGCTGCCGTACCATCAGAAGTTAATTTATTTGGGTCAAGTAAAACTTTTGGTGTACTTTTAAGTTTCTCTTGCATGTATAAAACAGCTTGATTTTGTAATCCATCATTTTTAAAAAAGAAATAATTATTTCCTTCTTTAGTTGGTGCTGAATACTTTGGATAATTCCATAGCTCAGTTAATCTTTCTTTTATTTTTTCTTTGGCAGGTACAGAGTTTAGATAATTAAATGTTACTTTATTTTCTGCTTCAACCCAATTTTTTGTTTGTTCAGAGCTTGGATCTTCAAGCCATCTATATGGATCAGCGACTTTTATACCATGATAGTTTTCGATAACATTGTCTTTATGTGATAAAGGATAATTAAAATTTTGTGCTGAAACAGGCATAACTTTCACCAAAACTAAGCTAAATAATAGTATACTAAGAGTCTTTTTATTGATACTAATTTGTATAAGTGATTTAATCAAATTTTTTACTTTATTAAACATTTTTTACTTTTTAAATTTTTTATCATAGACTGAAAGTAAATAATAAGCCTAAAAAGCAATAAAATCAATATTATATTTATAATTGATATATAAAGTTAATTTTTGATAGGTTTTAATATTATGAACAAATTGTTGATCCATGATTTTGGTAAATTAAAACTTGATAAAGATGGTGTCTGGTATCATGATGATCAGGCTTTTGTTCATCAACGTATGTCAAATTTATTTAGTAAAAGTATTATAAAAGTGAATGGTGAGTATTTTGTTAAAATAGGTAAAAGCCAAGTCCCTATTCAGGTTGAAGATGTGGTCTTATGGGTTTTGGATCTTGATTTTGAAATTGATAGTATCAAACTATATCTTAGTAATGACACTGAATACACATTAGATAAAAATTCAAAACTATTTATTAGTGCAGATGATCAAATTTATTTTTATATGGATGACGAAAAAATTAAATTTACAAAAAATAGTTATAATCAAATAACAAAAAGGCTAGAATGTAAGTCAGATAGGTATTATATATCTTTTCCTGATATTGAGATACCAATTTTTAAATTATAAAATCAATAAGTTAACAAAAATATATTAATATTTGTAAAGTTATGTTATAATAGTTAATAATAAACAAAAATTTAATGTTTAGGAAGGAATAAAAATAATGTTGACTGATACATGGTTTAGTAGTAAGACAAAACTTTTTGATTTTGATGAAGATACATATAAAGCAATTGTACCAATTAATTTTTTTGACGATATAAGTATGAATGGTCACTTTGGTGTCGAGTTCAAAATCAAAAATAATAAAGCAACAGTTGTAATAACTGCCTTAGAAGACAATCCTGGCGTAGATGTATCAATAGTTATTAACTTAGTTTGTATGTCAATTCATGAAAATTTTATTAAGCATTTTGATATATCTCCAGAGAATATTTTTTGGGTAATTAATAGACCAACATCAAAGCAGGAGATTAATTTAGCAACAGTTTTATTTGAAAGTTTTGTACCTGTAATAATTAATTCTAGTGAATTAGTTACTTTTTATAATCCAAAATGGACAGAAATCAATAGCCTCAAAAAGTTTATAGCTAT
>JACMQJ010000734.1 GCA_014377055.1 Candidatus Sericytochromatia bacterium | reverse complement strand
CCTAAATACTTATCGCTACTACCAATAAAGGCTTCACTGCCACCCATAAATTTATCATTATTGCCTACAAATAGCTCACTACCACCTGCAAACTTTCCACCAGCTTCGATCATTCTTTCGGTTCCACCTAAGAAAATATCACTTGATCCCAAGAATCTTTCACTAGCTCCAATAAATCTAATTTGTTCACTTCCACCAATAAATTCTTTGACCCAAGTAGGACCCCAAGAAACTTTATAAATATTTTCATGGATTTGTGGAGCTGTACTAGCAAACCAGAAAAACTCTTTTCTGTAAGGTATTTCTCCTTCATTCCATTCATAATATAATCTGATTGCTTTTTGACTTTCACCTGGTATTTCATAATAAAAATTATCAAATTTAATTCTTTTTTTATCAAATCCTTTTATGTATTCAAAGAAGCTAGTAACAGTAGCTGGCAAATTACTAAATAATTTAATAATACTTTGGCTCTCTGGTACTGTGTATTCTCTTGAAATGATCGTTCTTTGACTAGGATCATTATTTAATTTAACAGCTTTTTCGACATCTATATTAGAAGCTGATTCAGTTATTATATTATCTTCTCTATTTACAACATTATTATTTTGTGTATTAACAATTGGATTAATAGTAGATTTTTGAGGAATATTAAAACTTGGTTGTGTTTGTTGATTATTTACTTTGTTCGAATATCCTACAATCTCGAATTCTTGAACAAAATAATTAGGTATTTCTCCCGCTATGTTAAAAACAGGCATTTTTTGCTGTAATCTTTTTAGATTATAGTTTTCAGCAAGTTGACGATCATTTAACTCATAATAAGGTGACTTTGCTTTATTTGCCCTCTTTTTATATTTGTTAGGTGTAATTATTTGCTCGGCTGGTTCTGGATAATTAACTATAACAAAGGTATCAGAAACAATAGATGAGGCTTGTTTTGGTGGTACATAAATAGTATTTGAAGTAGAAATATTATAAAAATTACCGTTAAGAATATATCCCAATTCTACACATAAATTTCTACCACTATTTTGAGGGTAAATATACCAATCTCTTGATCTAACAAAACATTTTTCTAACCAATAAAAATTGGCATTATTACCATTATAAATAATACCTGTTACATCATTTACTTTTAAATATAGCTCAGATAAAGATAGTTCTAATAATTTAAGCATAGTATCTTGGCTTAAATCCCAGTAAGCGAATGTTTTGAATGGATCTACTGGCAAAAGTACAATCTTATCTTGTAGAACACTTAATTCAGGTAGAGAGATATTTTCTTCATCATCCAATAAATATTCTTTATTTGTTTTACCAAATCCAAACCTAGAAGGTTGCATGATTATTTCATTTCTTAGTTTTTCTTCAGGTGAAATAATCTTTTCTACAGTCTCTTTACTTTTTATTAACTCAGAGTAAGGTGAAATTTCTTTTTTGCCTATTTTTTCAATAGTATCAGCTTGATCATTTATTAAAAGTTCTGAATCGTGATTATTATCTTCTTTAATTTCATCTAATACTAATATTTCAGTATTAATATCAAGGGTCTCTTTTTCAGGATTTACTAAATTGCTCTCTTTTTTTGCTTGATTTATTGATTTAATCAACCTTGATTTATTAAGTCTTGAATAGTTTTTAATTTTTAATTCTTTTGCTAATTCAACTAATTCGGGCATTTGCATATCGTCTAGTTCTGAAGATTTATTAGAGTCTAGATTTAGTACAGTTTTATCTTCTTTTTCAACAGATAATGGTTCTTGAATTTCGGATTTATTTATTGCTTTGATTAAATCATATTTATTGAGTCTGGAATAATTTTTAACTTTTAATTCTTTAGCAAGACTATTAAGCTGAGATTTGGGCAAATCTTCGATATTACTTTTTTCACCTTGATTTGTTACCAAAGGTATTTGATCTTTTTTAGTAACATCTTTAATTGTATCATCTTCAAGCTTAATTTCTTCTTGAACAGGATTTTTTTGATAGTTGATAATAGCTTCTATTATTTCAGCTTTATTCATTTTAGAATAATTTTTAACTTTTAGTTCTTTAGCAAGACTATTAAGTTCAATTTTGGAGCTTTTACTAAGATCAACTTCTTTACCATTATCAACTGATGAAACATTATTTTCATCTATACTTTTTATCTTTTTTGGTTTATCTTCTGCCATAAAAAATCTTCAAACCCCAACTTTATTAAACTCTATTTATTAAACGATTATTATTGCCTCTAATTATAATCTATCTGATGTAAAGATTTTATAAATAAAGGCAATGAGCTTTCTAAGCTTTTAGGTACACTATCATCTCAACTTCTACCGCCGCATTTAAAGGTAATTCATTTACTCCTACAGCTGCACGTGCATGTTTGCCTTTTTCACCAAAAACTTCAACTAAAAAGTCAGATGCTCCATTAATTACTTTTGGTTGCATAGTAAAACCTTCGAAGCTATTAACAAAACCACCAATTCTGACAACTTGTTCTATTCTATCCAAATCACCTATGTATGACTTTAAAACGCCTAAAGCATTTAGAACACATAATTTAGCACCTTCATAAGCTTCCTCTGGTGTTAAATCTTTACCAACTTTACCAGTATATTTTAATTCACCATTAACACTAGGAAGTTGACCTGCGACAAATACCATTCTATCACATACAACAGCAGGAACATAAGAACCAGCAGGCTTTGGGGCTTCTGGTAATGTTATACCCATTTTAATTAACTTATTTTCTATATCCATCTTTTCCTCTAATCTATTTGCTTTTATTTTCTTAGTTTTTGTTATTATTAAAGATCAGATCTATTATTTTGAGAGTAATTATAATATACTATTAAAATCTAATTATTAATAACTAAAAAAAATAAATAATTCCGTGAATTATACTATACATTTATCGTTTTTAAAATTATATTTAAGGTAAAGCAATAATATCAATATCGACAGGATAGATCATCATGAAATTAGATAGGGTTTTGGTTGTTTATAAGCGAAGCACATTTGATTTATATAATAACGAAGAATATAATCCAAATGTAAAAAAGCTGATAGATGAAGGTCATGTTTCAGTAAAAAGCTTAAAAGATAGTCATAATGTTCATCAAAATACAGTGGACAATATTATAGAGGTTTTATCACATAAAAATATTCATCTTGATGTAATATTTAGGGGAGATTTAAAACCAATAGAAGATTATGATATTGTGGTCACAACAGGCGGTGATGGTACTATTTTGGAAACTTCTAAATATGTTAAAGATATACCTATTCTTGGTGTTAACTCAGACCCTGTTGGTAGTGTAGGGTTTTTTACAGGTGCAACCAAAGATGATTTCAGTGATAAAATAGATCTTTTATTGGATGACAAATTAAAAAAAATAAGTATTAATAGGATACAACTAAAATTAAATGGAGAGCCTATTAAGGATCTTGTTTTAAACGATGTCTTAATAACACATAGTATTCCTGCTGCAACCTCAAGATATATTATTAATCTAAAAGGTCAAACCGAAAATCATAGAAGCTCTGGTATGTGGATTAGTACAGCAGCAGGATCTACAGCAGCTATTAGATCCGCAGGAGGTTTTCCATTACCTATAACTTCAGATGCAATTCAATATATTGTTAGAGAGTTTTATGATAGGGGCTCAAATAAATTTAAATTATTAGGTGGCGTATTTAATTTTGAGGATGGTTTAGAAATAATTTCACAGATGAGATTGGGTAAATTTTATATTGATGGCCCTTATTTTGATTATCCTTTTACTGTTGGAGATAGCCTTACTTTTCATAAGTCAAAATTCCCTATAACCTTATTAGGATTTGATAATTCAAAAAGAGAAAGTTTCTTAAAAAAGCATAACAGCTAATTCAAAAATTTAGATTATTTGTATTAACTACAAACAATTAATTTGGACAATACTCACTAACCCAAACATTATTCTTTTTGAGGGTTTGATGTTGTGTATACAAACTAGTAAAAATAATTTTATCAGTATTAACAAAATCGGTTGTATCTTCTATTTTATTCTGATTTATTTTTTTTAATTTTTCGTCTAAATCTTGCTGTGATTGACCCATTAGAGCATATTCTTTACCATTAACCCATACTTTTTTACTAACTGGAGTAAATATGGTATCTTCTACTTTTTTCTTAGAAAATTTGTCAAAAACATTGATCTCAACTGAGCTATTAGGATTAACTTTGGATTTGCTATCAATACCAAAAATCATATTTGTAATAGATGCTAAAGTTGGCTTTACTCTTTCAACTACTCTTGAATCTAAAAAACTCATTATGGCAAACCTTAAATTATGTTTAACGAAATATTTAACTTATCCTTAACTATTATATGGATATTAATTTAAAACTTGCTAATTAGTTAATAAAAACTTAACCTTAAATTGACCTTTACTTTAACATTGCTGTTAATAGGACTCTTCACCAAGAAACATGGAAGGTTTTTGAACTTTATGTTTTTTAAGTGCATATTTAACTATTGCATTTTTTTCAATATGTTGCATTGCCTCATCTACAGAATCTGTTAACAATAATAAATTCATATCATTGGGGTCAATAGTTTTTTCAGATGCCATTAATTCAAGCTGTTTAATCATTGGTTGCCAATAACTTTTACCTACTAAGATAACTGGAAAATCACTTATTTTTTTGGTTTGTATTAAAGTCAAAGCTTCAAATAACTCATCAAGTGTACCAACACCACCAGGCATAACAACAAAAGCATAAGAATATTTTATTAATAATACTTTTCTAACAAAAAAATGTTTAAAAAGAACATATTTATCAAGATAAGGATTTGGATGTTGTTCTGAAGAAAGTACGATGTTACAGCCAATAGATTTACCGCCAACGTCTTTTGCACCTCTGTTTGCGGCTTCCATTATTCCAGGTCCACCACCAGTCATAACAGTAAAACCCATATTTGATAATGCTTTCCCCATTTCTCTGGCAAGTCCATAATAGGGATGTTCTTCTTTTAATCTTGCAGATCCAAATACTGTTACACAAGGACCAACAAAATGTAATACTCTAAAAGCTTTAATAAATTCTATTAATATTTGAAGAGCAAAACCAAAGTCTGTTCTACGAGTATGAGGGCCTTCAAGAAAATACCTTTCTTGTTTTTTTGGCTCTTCTACTTTAATCGCTTCTTTAACTATTTCTTCTTCCATATAGCTCTAACCAAAAAAACAATAATTTTATACAATTATTTTACCCATTTCTTTCCAAACCTGAAAACTTAGTTAATGAAGCATCAAAATACAATTCAACAGTGCCAACAGGACCATTTCTATGTTTTGCAATTATCAATTCAGCAATTTTAGTTTTAGCCGAGTCTGGGTTATAATATTCATCTCTATATATGAACATGACTATATCTGCGTCCTGTTCTATGCTGCCACTTTCGCGTAGATCTGATAATTGTGGACGCTTATTTTGTCTTTGTTCTACAGTTCTGCTGAGCTGACTAAGAGCAATAACAGGTACATCCATTTCTCTTGCTAATCTTTTTAAGGCACGGGTTATTTTTGCTATCTCTTGAACCCTATTATTATCGGCACCAGGTGTTTCCATAAGTTGTAAATAATCAATTATTACAGCACCCAATTTTTTATGTTCGGCTTTTAAACGTCTAACTTTTGATCTTATCTCAATAGGAGTGAGACTACTAGAATCGTCGATATAAATAGGAGCATTAAATAGCTGTCCAACTGTTGCTGTTATCTTCTCCCAACTTTCTTTGGCTACATTTCCAACTCTTAGATGATGATTACTGACTTCTGCTTCTGAGCTTACTATCCTTTGAGTGATTTGTTCTTTTGACATTTCAAGGCTAAATATAGCTACAGGATATTTTTCTTTTAAGGCTATATTAGCAGCTAGATTAAGACAAAATGAAGTATTATGAGTTAAATTATATCCTTCAGTTATATACAATTGATCAGGGCTATCTACCATAATACATTGCATCTCAGCTTGTCCAACATGTTCTATTTTTGTAATAAATTTTTTATTATATTCTTTTTCATGCAAATATTTTTCCAAATGTTTTTTGGAAGATAATGGAATAATATT
>JACMQJ010000733.1 GCA_014377055.1 Candidatus Sericytochromatia bacterium | reverse complement strand
TCTTCCCATGACATATCTTCACCAGATTTAATTTTCTTTCTAAAGCTATCGTTATTATTCTCTTTACTTTTGTCATCAATCTCAAGGAATAGAGCTTTCATAAACTTTTTAACTTCAAGAATAATTTTTTCTTTACCTTCTTCATGGCTTTGTAGCATGCCTAAAATATCTATGGCATCAATAGAAGAAGTTCCGTTGCTTTTTTTATCACTCTCTTTTGGTTCTTTTGGTTTCTTATCCTCTTCTTCATCTTCATCAGATAGTGAGTTAATTAAAGCTCCATATGTGTTTTCAAGCTTTACAATTTTAAATGTAATACCACCTTTACCATCTTTGTCTTGAGCCTCTTGAATCTTAGTATATAAAGTTTTTCTAAGTAACTCAGCAAATTTTTGTTTTTCTATGCTAGTATGTTTTTTTAGACTTATATCACTAAAGTCAAGTAAGTATTTTAACTTATCATAAACATTTAACCATTGTGAGCAATTCAACCAAATTGTAATAGCTTTTTCCAAATCAGCTTCAGATCCTGAAAATAACTTATTAATGCTATCTAAAAGTTCTGTTGGTAGCTCAGCCTTTTGAGTATCGTTCCATGTTTTCCATAATTTGAATTGCTCAAACAATTCTTTATTTTTTTCACTTGCAAATAAATATGTGTATGCCTTATTTAGTTTTTGTTGCCAGGTGAATGCATCAAAATCTGAAATAGTTATTTCACCATATTTTTTAAATACTTTAGGTATTTCTGGAGCTACTGTAATGTCATGGGATATATCAACTACCAAGCAATCATTTTTATTTGGATAAGTTCTATTGATGCGGCATATAGCTTGAAATAAACTAACATCCGTCATATTTTTATTAATAAATATAGTGTGAAGTGTTGGCTCATCAAATCCTGTTAGTAATTTATCTACTACAATCATTATGGCATTTTTATATTGAGAATTATCGCATCTAAATTTTTTAATAATCCCTATTTCATTTAATCCATCGTTATACTTTGAGCATTTTTCTGTTGCTGTGTCAGAGAATATTAGTGTGACCACAACATTTTTGATAGCTTCGCTTAAAGCATAAGCATTTTCAATTGTTTTTTTACTAGCAGTTTCAGGAATATTATCTAAAACATGTTGAGCTTCTTGAATTAACGCTTCTTCAATCAATGGTTTCATTTGAATGGCTACATTAATTGAAGACTCAACATCAATAGCTTTTCCTTCTCCACGACCACTGTTTCTACCTCTGCCGGGACGAATAGCATTCATAGTTTCTCTTACAAAAATTTTAACTATTTCCTTGGCTGCTAACTCTTGCCTACGACTATCTCCATAAACATCTTTTGTGGATGGTACTCTTCCTTTGCCCAATAAGTCTGTAAACTCCAATGTGTCAACAACTGTCATGATGTTTTTAGTAGGATCTAAGATATATTTGTCATCAATTGCTTGCCTCATGGTATAAGAGAAATACGGAACCCAAATCTTTTTATCTGAAGGGCTACAAGATGGTTTAAACTCACCGTATTTAGCTAAAATTTCTTCAGTTGGGGTAGCAGTCAAGCCTATAATTAAATTTCTTTTATCGTTTGCAGTTTGAACACTAGAGCAGGTTTCAAAAAGTTCCATTGTCTCTTGATTTAATTCGCCATTTTGAGAGCGATGAACTTCATCAATAATAAAGACTATTCTTTTTGTACCTAATTCTTCTTTCAATTCTTGTGATAAAGCTTTTTTTAGCCCTGCTATTTTTTGAATATTATAAATAATAATTCTAGAGCCATTTTTAACAGATTCTACTAGCTGCTGTGTTGTCTTAGCTTCAACAGCAATGGCTTTAGTTGCATCTTTGGATATGTTAGCTCTTAACTCTGTTCTATCTGTCAGTATAATAATTAAATCAAATAAATTTTCTTGTACGGGCTTTAAACCTATTAATTTAGCTGGATGATACATAGAAGCTAAATCATAAGCGAACCAAACGATTAAGTTAGTTTTACCTAGCCCTGCTGCACCTTGCAACAGTATAGAGTGCTGGTCTTGACCATTTTTATACCTTAATATTTCTTTTATCTCTAATGCAAGTTCAGATTCAGCTATATTAGGTAAACTTTTTAGTAATTCTTCTTTAACTTTTTCAGGAGAAAGCTTAGGAGTTAGCTCATCCAAGTAAATAGATTTAACTTTTTGTTTAGTGCTGAAAAACATAGCCCTTTGAGCAGAACGCGGCCTGACTAACTTGTTATCACGATTATTAGAGTTAAAATACTCTACTTCACAATAGATTCCATCTTGCTTATGGTAAAGACTGGTTAAATGAGTCATTACAGATTGAGTAGAGGTTTGCTCTCTTAATTCTGGCATTTTTTGAAAATCATTTTTTATCTTTTCAGGTAAAAACTCTTTTAACAATCTAATAGCACTAGAGCTTTTTAAACCTTGTTTAACAGCATCATAAATTTCAGGAATAAACTTTGCTATATCATTTATAATATAAAGCTTGCTATCATCAATGGTAGTGATATGCACAGGCTTTGAAAACAGAACAACATTTTGAAGAATTTTGTTATATATTGAAGCTCTTGAACTAATATCCGACCAGGAAGGCATAGAGTCAAGAGTGTATCCCTCTTCTGCAATAACAGATTCAATAGAATAAGTAACAGCCTCAATAAAATTGTGAGCTACCTTTTCACGACCTTGATTAGAAGCAGATTGACCTTGTGTTGAAAGTTTTAATTCAGAGTAACTAAAATAAATACCGTTAATAAAAAATGTTAAGTCAGGCTTTCTATTTAGCCTTTTACTAATATTATCAAATTTTCGTTCAAAAATAGCTTCTTGAATAACTTTAAATACATTTTTATCAAATGATTCATCAGCATCTGAACCGGCTCCAACAATATTAGGCTCATTAAATAATGTAAAAATTTGTCCCTTAAAAGATATTTGTTGTTTCAGTATAAAAGCCGCATTAACAGAAGAAGTAATTTTGGGTATTAGAGCTTCGTTAATAAATGCCTCTACTAATTTTTCATCTGTACCGTAAGACTTAATAAGATTATTAAATGATTTTTTATTAGAAATATTACCTTCTTTTAAAAACCATGCCACATCAGATGGAATAATAAATCTTTCTTTATCAATTTCCTCTCTCAAGCCCTCTTTCCAATTTAAAGATTGAGTGAAGAACCCGACAATGCGGCCTTCTTGAAAATTTGCTTCTGTATATTTCATAAAATTTCTATCTTTCCTGTTACAGCTTCATAAATAATGGTTTGTTTATATTCTTTTAATAAAGCAATTTTTTTCTTAATAATTTCTTTTTTAATATCAATTTTTGATGTTTCTATATCAAGATAATTAGCTATGGTGATTTGATCTTCTTTTGTAGGAACGAGCACAAGTGCACTAGATATTAATTCTTGATTGAGCAAATCGGCATTATAAATATTTTTCTTTGCATTTTTTACAATAAAAACAGGTGCTGAATAGTAAAAATAGTTTAAGTTAACTTTTGATTTTGGTGAAAACGAACAAATTGCTTCATTTGTAAAAACTTCTTTTTCATTAAATGCAACCTGTCCAATACTAAGTTTAAAACTAAACAATAAAGAATTAGAAGGTGTAATCCAACTTTTAGGAAACATTGAGCCATTTATTTTATTTTTTGATTCTTTAATAAACTTTCCATCCATATCTCTAATAGTTATCCAGTCATCTGTCCCATCGTAATATTCGGATTTTTTAGTATCTGGAGTAAAACCTATTTGCCATTTAGCTATTTCTTTCACCCTCTTAACTTCCCAATGATTTGGAACTTCGCCCATCCATTCAATCCCACTATCTTTCATTGCAACATTTTTATCTAATCCTTTTGTTACAATCTCAAAAATAATAGATTGCTTATATTCTTCAAGTTTTTTATATTTTTGCTCTAAAACATAAATCTTTTTATCAATTTTTGATGTTTCTTTGTCGAGATAATTTACAATGGCAGTTTGTTGAGTTAAAGGAGGGAAAGGAATTTCAACATTATTTAGGTCACGAATAGTTAACTGATTAATAGTTGATGATGATGAATTTAATATATTGTCAAAAACACCAGAACTTAAAAAATACTGAACATATTTATTATATTTACTTCTTAGAACTGTAGTAAAAGCACCAAAAGTTAAATTTTCTCCATTTTTATCAATAATAATATTTTTACCAAGTAAGTGCCTGCTACCATTTCTAGAACAAATTAAAATATCTCCAACTTTTGTTTTATGTTTTTTGGAAATTTTTTGATTTACAAAAACATTATCTTCAAAGCATATCTTTGAATTTTGAATGTTTGAAGACCTAAGGACTAAAATAGAATTCGATGCATTATTATCCACAACATCATCTGGAGAATAAGTAATCCCAGTTATTGCAATAGCAATCTCCTTAAGCTTCTTTATACTCCAATCTTTAGGAATAAGACCAATCCAATCTATCTCACTATCTTTTTTATCTAAAAAAATACTCATATTAAATATCTCCAAATTCTTTATCTAGTGCATCCATTTCAGCTAAAATATATGAAGATAGACGCATTTCAATTTTTTTAGGAAATGTTTTATTAAAATTAATTTCACAACCAGTTTTATGTTCTGAAATAATATATGGCTCTTTAATCCATTTATTTAAAAACTCAGATATAATTTTTTCATTTTTTTCTTTATCTGATTCAAATGGGGTAGTTTCACTATCTTTTTCTTTTAGTGGTGAAATAGAAACTTCAACTTTAAATTGATTTTCTTCTGCTTTTTTAGGTTTAGTTACTTTAAAGGTGATAACACCTTTACCCAAAGATAAACCATTTTTTTCTACAATATTTTCTTCATTAAAATAAAGATATGTATCTTTACCACTAACAATTTTAATTGTTTCTGCTTCAGTGATTTTTTGTTTTAAAGTAGCAACTTCTTCATTGGTAATAATTAGCTCATCGCTAACTGATAAAATTAATTCATCCGTGCTATCTAAAGAAGATATTTTAACTTCAGTAATATCGCTTACTTTTTCAATAACAGAAACTTCTTTACCATTTTTATCAAGTTTTTTAATTTCTTTTACTGAATTACCATTTTCATCTAACCTTGTAATTTCAAGTTCAACTTTGTTATACATTAGTAGATCCACAGATAAGACCTTACAAATTTCTGAGTCAACTCCAGCCTTTAATGTATCAATAATAATTTTACGATTGGCTTTATCAATACCACAACTTTTTTTATTTAGACTTTTTTTAAGTTTGGTAAACATAGTCTCTGCATTAATAATCATAACCTTCCCCTTTAAATGAGCTGGCTTATTTTTGTTTAATACCCAAACATAAGTGCTAATACCAGTATTAAAAAATATGTTTTGTGGAAGTTGAATAATTGCATGAACAACATCTATTTCTTTAAGTAAATACTTTCTGATATTAGACTCACCACCTCCTGCATCACCAGAGGTTAAGGGAGAGCCGTTATGCACAATAGATCCAACACCATTAGGCTTCATGTGACTTACAGCATGCTGCAAGAATAACATTTGACTGTCTGATATAGGAGGCATTTTATCCGCACTAAAACGTCCTGTTTTATCTTTTTGTATTGAATCATAAAATTCTTTCCATTCTGTTCCATAAGGAGGATTTCCAATAACTGAGCCAAACAATTGACCTGTAAATCTATCATTAGTTAAAGTGTTACCGTATTCAATCTGAGCAGATTGACGAAAACGAGATTCAATAGCTCCTAAAGCATATAGTTGATCGTTATATTCTTGTCCGTAAGATTCAACTGAGAGTTTAGGATAAATTTTTCTTAGTGCATCTTCTAAACCGAAAACGAAATTACCACCACCACAAGTCATATCATAAACTTCCCAAGAGCCTTCTGGCTCTATAGGTGCAATAGCTATATTAATATCAGTACATAACTCAATAACATCAAACGGAGTATAATGTTCACCAGCAGTTTCAGCAGAAATATCAGCCCACTTATGCTTGATATGCTCTTCAATCGTTGTAACTTCTGAATTGTTAAAAATGCTTAAGTCAATTTGTGCCCATTTTTTTGTAAAGTTATAGAGTACATCTATACTACCGTGGCTTTTAGCATTTAATGAGCCTATTATACCCTGTAAATCAAGATGTTTAGCTGTTCCTTCTGCATAGCCAATGCCTAATAGTTTTTTGGTTTCTTCATCATATTTAGACAAATACTCCATTAAACGAGAATAAAAATTTGAGGGTTGCGTATCACAAATGACTGATAAGGGTCTATTGAATTTAATTAAATCAGGATGATATCCATAATTTTGATGTAAAACAGCTTCATTTAAATAATCAACATGAATTTCACTAAGTGGATTAAAAGTACAGCCCAACTCTACTTCAATTTCTTTAATCTTTTCATTTTTAGCACGAACAATTCGTGACTCAACCAGCATAAGAGCGAAAAATGGCATCATGTATTTAGGCCATTCACTGGCTTTAAATCCATTTGAATATAAAGTTTCAGCAGTTGCCCAAATTTGTGATTCGTATGCTTGTAGAGCACTTCCAATGTTGTTTGTAGACATAATTTTTATTTCCTATAGTTTGTTAATTTATTTTTGCAGTGAATTGAGTAAATCTTCAATGCTAATATTTAGGTTTGATTCATTTGAACGCAAAGTATCTAAAACAATCCAAAGCTTGTCTTTACATCCTTGCAAATCATCTTTTAGCTTTGAGTCATTCTTGGACTGCATAGATTCCATTAAATCTTTAATTTTGGTTTCTTTAAAAGAGTATCCTTTGGTGCGCAATATATCCAAAACACTCCAAAGCTCTTTTTCATATTTTTGTAAATAATTTTTCATATTATTTTTTATTCCTTTTCCTCTATTTGCCAGAGAAATAATTGAAGTCAAAGTATTGGTAGATAATTTTTGAGATAATCGTAAATGCTCATTAATGGCTTCTGCTATTTGTTTCCACCTCCAACCAGTAAGATTAATTCCAATTAACCTGTCTTTATATTCAATAATCCAGCTAGAAACACTTTCACCAGATGCCAAACCCCTCCAGTCAATAGTTCTTTCTTCAAACTTAGAAATTCCATTTTTAATAGTTTCTATTTTTTCTTTTTGAGTTCCTAAAATTAACTTTGCCTCTTTAGACACAAACCTTGTAGTCGTTAACTTCTCCATAATGATAATATTTGATTTATCTGAAGGTTTAGGCTTTAACCGAGAAAGAGCTACAGCCAAAGAAGAAACTGAAACAATTTTTCCAATTATTGCACTAATTATTTCTGCTTGCTTTTTTTGTGGAATATGAAATTTCTTGAATTCTTGAAAAACTGAAATATTGAGTTCTACAAACTTAGATAGAGCCATACCTATACCGGCACCTTGTAGCTTGGATGTAAATTTCTCTAATGTTTGTGCTATTTCATCATCTAACATTTCTTATACTTTATAAAACTAATTGTAGTATAGCTGCCTTTTTTACTAAAAGCAAGTATTTTGAAAAGTTTTAAACATGAAAAAAACTGATAATAAAATATTGACAATTAATTTTTATTAGCTATAACTTACCAAAATATAGGAATATTATGGATAAAAGACAGCAAGAAGAATTTGAAAAAATTAAACAGTTAATAGTTTCTAAGAATGCTAAACTAATTTCTCAAAATTATAAAAATAATTATCAAAAATTAGAAATCCAAGATAATAAAGGAAGATTTTTTTTTATTACAAATAAAAATTTAAAAAAAGGTAAATGGAGCCCTTATGAATCTAAGTTATCATATTGTCCTCAATATCATTTAAATATAGTACAACAAATTGCTTTAAAAAAAAATGGAAAATTAATTTCTACTAAATATGAAGGTAATAATAAAGATATGGAGTTTGAAGATGCTGAAGGAAATAGATTTTTTAAACCAGCTAAATTGGTTAAAATGGGTATTTGGAGTCCTTTTGAAATATCTAATCTATCTGAGGAAATTTGTCGTCAATGTTTTGAATTTATATTTAAAGAAAAGTTTCCAAGCAATTGGAAAATAGTTAAAAGGTTTAAAAAGAGACCACTCCAATTAGATGGTTATAGCGATAAATTAAACTTTGCTTTTGAGTATCAGGGCGAGCAACACTATGAAGAAAATTTAGCAAATTTTAATTATTACTGGAGTAAAGATGATTTTTATAAACTAAAGATACGAGATGAAGAAAAAAAAATATATTGTCAGCATAGTGGCATCTTTCTTTTTGAAATTAAGTATTTTGCGAAAAGATATAAAAATGATATAGAATATTTAAATCATGTACTCCAAGAAATTAAAAAATTTAAGCATGAGGGATTTAAAAATATTGAAGAAAAATTAGATTTAAACTCTTTTAAAATTAATCGCCTAAAAATGAAAAAATCTGAGTTCTATCTAAATCAGTTAAGAACAATTGCTCATAAAAAAGGTGGAAAACTTATTTCTAAAGAATACCGAGGCTGTAAAGATAAATTAGAGTTTGAAGATAAGTTTGGTAATAGATTTTTTTCATCTCCTAACAATGTTAGGCATCGCTGGAGTCCTTTTGAATCAAAAAGGGTTAGAGATCCCGCATATCATTTAAAAGAGCTTGAATTTATTGCAAAAAAACAGGGCGGAAAACTTATTTCTAATCAATATATTAATAATAGAACAAAACTTGAGTTTCAAGATAAATTTGGTAATAATTTCTTCATGACTCCTGATAGTGTTAAACAAGGCTCTTGGAGTAACTATAGACAATTTCAAATAACAGATTCAGAATACAATCTAAAAATAATTAGTCAAATAGCTAAAAGCAAAGGGTGTAAATTAATTTCTACTGAATATATCGATAATAAGACTAAACTTGAATTTGAAGATAAAGATAGTAATAAATTTTTTGCATCACCTTATCAAATTAAAAATAGAAAAAAAATAGGCTTTGAAGTTATAAATAATGATTACCATTTAAATGTTATTAAAAGAATTGCAGAAGATAAAGGAGGCAAACTAATCTCTAATAAATATATTAATAATTCAACTAAACTAGAGTTTGAGGATAGTAAAAGAAGACGTTTTTTTAAAACTCCTTTACAAATTAAATCCAATGATTGGAGCATTTTTGAAAAGAAAGAAAATAAAAGAAATATTCATTATAATATATTAAAAAAAATTGCAGAAGATAAGGGAGGAAAATTAATTTCCACAGAATATATTAACAATAATACTAAACTAGAATTTGAGGATGATAGAAAAAATAGGTTTATGTCATCACCTGATAAAATTAAAAATGGAGTATGGAGTCCTTATATTTCTGGTAATGTTGGTAATAGTGAATATCATTTAAAAATACTTCGTAAAATTGCAAAAGAAAGAAAGGGAAAATTAATATCTAATGAATATATTAATAATTCAACTAAACTAGAGTTTGAGGATAGTAAAGGCAATAGATTTTTTATTTCACCTTGTAAAATAAAAATAGGACAGTGGAGTAAAAAAGATATAAAAAAAGATACATACACAGATTCAAAATATCATTTGAAAATACTTTGTAAAATTGCAGAAAAAAGAGGAGGAAAATTAATCTCTATAAATTATATTAATAATCGGCATAAAATGGAATTTGAAGATGAAAAAGGATTCCGTTTTTACAGGACTCCTTTGGACATTAAACGTGGAAGATGGAATAATTTTGCTAAGTAAAATCTTTATTTTAAAGGTGTTAATCTATCTTGAGTTCTCAGAAAATGACCTAATATTTACAATTAAAAGATAGATAAATAAAAGCCTCATGAATGAGGCTTTTATCTTTTTACTTAAGGAATTATTCTTTCACGATCACGGACAAGAATTGCAGCCTCTTTTACACTAATACCAAGCAACCTTGAGATTACACGTTCAACTCCTATTCCAAACCCAGCATGTGGTCTTGAAATTTTGAAAATTTCACTATATTCTTTGACAGATTCTAAAGATACACCTTTTTTCTTAACTTGTTCAACAAACTTTTCATAACGATATTCCCTCACCGCGCCAGAGGTGATCTCTATACCACGGAACAAAAGGTCAAATGACTTAGTTGTTCCTTTTTCTTCTTCCCACATATGGTAAAATGGACGCTTTGCTATAGGATAATCTGACACAAAAATAAAATCTTTTTTGACTATTTCATGCAAAATTCGCTCACAGTCGTCTGATAGGTCGCTATCCTTTGTCGAAGTAATTCCAGCATGTTCTTTTAATATTGCTTTAGCCTCATCCAAGGTCATATAAACAACACTTGGATCTGTTAATAAGTCAATGCCATAAACCTTTAGAACTTCTTCTTTAAATGGCTCTAATGCAGCAAATCCTGCTTTTAGCATAGCTTCTTCAAATTCCATAATTTCTCTTGTAGAAAACACCCAGTTTTTTTCTACATCTAGACCCGTAAACTCTGTTAAATGACGCGATGAAGAACTGCCTTCTGCTCTGAAAATACTTCCTATTTCAAAATAATCGAGTCCAGTCATGCACAAAAGTTGTTTTGCCATCTGAGGTGACTGTCGCAAGTATGCTGTTTTCTCAAAATAAGGAACAGAAAAACACTCAGAACCAGATTCACTCGCTCGCCCAATAAGACTTGGTGTGGTAAATTCACAAAATTCTTCTTTTAATAAAAACTGTCTACATCCTTGTAAAAAAGCATTGCGAATTTTTAGCATTAGTTGTTGCTTTGGGAAGTGTAAGTCAACATAACGATAGTCAAATCTCAAATCTATAGCAGACTCTTGTGTGATGGGGAAT
>JACMQJ010000732.1 GCA_014377055.1 Candidatus Sericytochromatia bacterium | reverse complement strand
ACTTGAGCTTCTGTTTTTGAAGAAGAACTTAAGCCCAATCTTTCTGATTCACATTTTGACCAAAACTTAAGAATTCCATGATAATGCATCATTTTTTCAGGTACTTCATGTGGAACTTTAAAATATCTTTTTACTGATTCACTAATAATATCTTCAAATTGTTCACTTTCAAAAAATTCTAAAGCTTTTATGTCAAAATCACTTAATGAGTCATTACAAAAATTTTCAAATTGAAATGTAGAAAAATGTTTATCTGCAAGAGCTGCATATTCATTCAATTTATCCATATACTTCCAATTTTCATTATTAGCTTGATTCATAATTGCATGATAATCATCCCAATCACGACCAAAAACAGTTTTGGTTCTACCAGTAATAGCATTATAGGTAAGCCATTTAACCATAGATTTAACTAGTTCAGGAAAAAAGAAATGTAAGGAAATAATATTGCTATCTGGATAAGCATTAGCAAAATCAATAGGATAAATTTTACCATCATCTTTGCTGATCAAAGATTCACATGAATTATGATCCCAATTATAAAAAGCATTAATAACTTTAGTAATTTTACTTACTTCGTCATGTTCTTGTGCTGATAAAAAATGATGATCAATAGCTTGATTTTCATTTCTTAAGTATCTATCATGAGAATGTTTAGCAGACGCATTATAGTGCATAGGCATCATTTGTGGACCAACTCCAACAGTACGAACAAATTCTTTGTAATTAATAGCTTGTTGTAGGTTTAAAGGTTTGTCACCTGATTTTTTGTAAGCTTTGTATAATTCAGGATAATCATCAACTTTTTCTACTCCAACCCATCCACCGCCAGACTGTGGTTTTAAGAAAGCTGGATAGCCTACTTCATCACCTATAGCTTTTAGGTCAAATAATTCATGTTCAGGAAAAATTAAGTCCGCATCAATTTTTGGTGAATCCAATAACTCTGAATAATCTTCTTGTGGAATAGCCCATGTTCTTGGAATATGTAAACCAAGATCATACATTTGACCATAACTTGTATTTTTATCAATCGCCTTAAATGAAACCATATCATTTAATAAATATGTTTGTGGCATTACCATAGTAAAAAAACTATTGTGATGAGGATTCCAATGAGCTCCTCTATTCAAAATAGCATTACAACTTGTTTTGACACCAAGAACATTATAAGCACGTGACATAATTCTTCTATGTTCGATCTTATAATTTTGACCTTTATGTTTTACATTTAGCTTGAGGTGATCCATCAATCCTTCAACAGATGCTCTTAGAGCAAAGCCATTAGGATCCATAATACCTATAATTTTGGTGTTTTCATCTTTTTCATCGTTTTCGAGCACAGATTTTTCTCCTTACTATAACCATTGATTTCTTAATTTTACTTTACTTTAATTTTAGTATCAAAATATTTTTAACAATCTTTAATCTTTATCAAATTTATTTTCCCATTATTAAGACTATTTTCTTGTCCAAACATCTGTTTTACCAATAAATGAAAAACCTATGTATCCTCTAACATTTAATGTATTACTATTCGCCAATGTCATATTACAACTGTATTCTTTACCATCTCTTGGATCATAGATCTTTCCGCTTTCCCATTTATTATTTCCTGAATATTTAAAGTTTTTTAGCAGAGCTAAACCCATAATAGGTCTATTGGACTTTGATTTATCAGGATTTTTATCATCAATTTTTAGTTTACCGTCTTTTTTTGGTTGTTTCAGCCATGATATTTTACCTGAATATGTATCCCCTGTTCTATAAATTTCAACTTTAGAATCTCTAACACCTGTATACCATTGCCCTAATATTGCATCACCATCTGATTTTGCAAAAGCATTGATTGGCATAATAAAATTAACTGCTAAAGCAGAAACAAAAGCGATGGTAGTTAATTTATTAAATTTAATTTGTAAATTAAACATTGTAAGTCTCCTTTTAAAAAAAATGAATAATTAAATAATATTTCTAATTTAAATATTATTTGAATTTTAAAACATTTCTTATAGTTTTTGCGTAAAGAATTTAAACAATATTTTTTTTAATCATAAGTATAAAAAATTTAATTTACTAAAAAAGAATAAATCCTTGCACAAAAGATTATTCTTGATTATT
>JACMQJ010000731.1 GCA_014377055.1 Candidatus Sericytochromatia bacterium | reverse complement strand
TAGAAATAACAAAGTCAAAAATTTTAAAAATTTGATTAATCGTAATAGCTATCCACGTTTAGAAATGCTTTTGCTTGTTATGCTTACAGGCTTTGCAGGCTTTTTAACATCTTACAGCTTGCTTTATCTAGGACTCAACACCATGTGGCTTCGCTACCTAGTGTCTATTGGTGCAGCATACATTGTTTTTCTTGCACTCCTGGGGGTTTGGCTTTCCTTGAAAACTAATAGAAATTCCGTAAATCTTGATGGACTAGATATAGATCCTGATATTTATTTTCCCAATAGTACTTCAAATGCCACAACTGATATTGTCTCTGGACAAGGGGGTGATTTTGCTGGGGGTGGTGCAAGTGGAGATTTCTCATCAGGCAACGATGGTGAAATTATTGGTGAGGCTTTCGGAGTAGCAGCACAAGCAGAAGAAGCCGCTGTTCCACTTATGGTAATTTTGGCTTTAATCATTGGCTTCTTTTCTATTTTTATTATCACTTTTTCTTTAATTTCTTCTGCACCTATTTTATTTTCTGAACTACTGGTAGATGGCATGCTGTCAGCTAGCTTGTATCGCAGACTTAAAGGTATAGATAGCCGCCATTGGCTGGAATCTGCTATCAAAAAAACTTTTTGGCCCTTTACTTTCGTTACACTAACCTTTGTCGCGCTTGGCTGGACAATAGAACACTTTATGCCTCAAGCCCATTCTCTTGGTGATATTATTCGTATTTTAATTAAGATGTAATCAATAATAATTTCGTAATAAAATTTTATATTTATTATGTATAAAAATGCACAGTTGTATAAAATTAATTAAAAGTTATATTAATAACCTAAATTTATAGGAAATTAAATGAGTATTATTAATGAACCATCTGTTAAGTCTTTATATATTGAAATGCTGTTTAATGGCAATAGATTAAGTAGTGGAACTGCTTTTATTATTAACAGTAAAAAAGGTCATTTATTAATCACAAATCGTCATAATGTTACAGGTAGATCTCAAATTGATGGTTCACCTCTTCATGAATCTTGTGGTGTTCCTAATGAAATTAGAATATTTCATAATAAAAAAGAGCAGTTAGGTGTATGGATTCCCAAAATTCAAGATTTATATTTAGATAAATATAGCATGGAAAATTTCTTATGGCTTCAAAATCAAATTGGATAGAATTTATTGGGATTTATAGTGGTAGAATTAATGAACAATCTGATATTGGCTTAGTGTGGAAAGTTTCAGCAATAAGAGAATTAATTCAGTATATTGAAAATAATTAATATTGTAGAATATTACTCTTCATCACTTAATTTTATTATTTCACAATTTTTTCTTTTACTTAATTCATTTTCATATATTTGTGCATAATCTATTTTGTTTATTACAGCTTTAATTTTTTTGATTTCTTCAGAAACACCTTTAAAACAAAGTAGATGTGGTGTTAAGGGGAAAACTTTAATATCATAATCATTTAATTTAAATATGGGAAGATTTGAAGTATGTAATTTATTTTTCGAAGCGATAATCATTATATTTTCTTGTTTATTTTCAATTTCTTGTAGCTTATCCACAAAAAAGGCTGTATTTATATTTCTTATTATATTTTTATTTAAAGATTTTTTGTTTAATATTTTAAGCAAATGCTCAATAAAAAATTTGATATTTATACTATCACTTGTATCAAGAATTAAATTCTCCATAAATCTTTCTACTTTATATAAGGTTGCATAATTTATATTTAATTTTCTCATATTTTCTATATTTTCTAACCAAATAAAAAGCAATATATTTGATAACTCTTGTACACAATCTTTATATTTATTGAAATTACCAGCTTTGTTATACTCTTTTAACATTTCTTCTAAAATTGGCTGTGTATCTTCTTGAATATATGACCATAAATTTTGTCTAACCTCTAAAAACAATACAAATTTCTGTATATTAATAATTAGATCGTTTTCTTTCATTTTTTCTAATAAATAATTTAATTGTTTAATATCTCCATTTTTTTTATATTGCATTGGGTCTCGATCATCATAAAAAAAAGCAAACTTCACCCTATTATCTTGTTCTTCTGGTATGATTTCAAAATAAAAAGAATGTAATCCTTCTTGTTTTACTATTTTATCTACTAATCTTAATTTTAAAATTTCAGAATTAACATATTTATCAGGCTGTTTATTCTCATTTTCAGTTAATTTTTTTCCAGTGAAGTAATTTTCTAAAGATTGATTAAGTCCAAAATTTTTTTGCATATAATTATCTAATTTTGGAGTTCTATCACTTCCTTTAATTAAGACTCTTTGTTGCTTAGTTGATTTATCTTTATTTATTTTATAATCACTAGTCCATTGTGAAAAATAACTAGCTTGAATTATATGATTATTAACTGTAACATTTTTATGTATATCTTTTAATTTTGGATCTATATAGTTTCCATGAATAATAATATGCAGATTTAACTTTCCTACATCACTTACATTTTCTTTAAATGCCTTAAAAATTGATAACCCATTTTCCAATTTTCTTTCACTCAAACTATTCTCATAAATAAATCTTTTATATATTTCTTCCATAACACCTTCCTAAAATTAAAGCATCCCAAGATGATTTTTTATTACAACCATTAAATTGAAAAAATAACCTGCTCAGACACAGGATAAAATATGTATGCTTTAATTCTGACTTCATTAGCATGAGTGTAAGATATAAAATTTCATTTAAAATGATTTTATAAATCTAAATTATATTCATTTAATTTAAATTTGGGTTCATTAATAATTATTTTCCACTATATTATTAAGTCCACTTTCCCCCATAACCCATGATTCATAATCTGATTCAAGCAAGCTCATTTTTGTCTTAAAACTAGCATCTAATGTTGAATATAGTTTTGTAATTTTGCTTAATCTAATTTTGCTGGTTCCAGAAGTAGCTTTAAAATAAATAACCTTAAAAGCTTCTAACTTGTCTTCCCATGACATATCTTCACCAGATTTAATTTTCTTTCTAAAGCTATCGTTATTATTCTCTTTACTTTTGTCATCAATCTCAAGGAATAGAGCTTTCATAAACTTTTTAACTTCAAGAATAATTTTTTCTTTACCTTCT
>JACMQJ010000152.1 GCA_014377055.1 Candidatus Sericytochromatia bacterium | reverse complement strand
CCTATTTGCTTGTTTATTCTATTTATGACAGTGATGTCAAACAAAATAAATTAATTACAGGATTCCCTGTTGAAAAATCATTTGTTGAAAGAACAATAAAAGCTGACACTCTAGGCTCTGATAAACCTATAACAACACGTTATAACGGTTATATAAAAGACTTATCAGGTGTTCTTAATATAACTGGGGAAAGAAAAGTAGTTACAGCCAACTTTTTGAAATATTAAAAAGTATAGGTATAACAGATAGCATCTTCGACAACCCTAAAAGAGTTTGATCATGTTTTCAAATATATTGTTAGTTAAGTTAATAATTACAAAAACTTAAATAAAAAGAGATTTTAAATATTATAATATTCAAAATCTGCTTTTTAATATAATTGCTTTATTCTTCCTAAAATGGAGGAACATCATCTTCTAAATCAAAATCATCAGCAGGAGCTGGTTTTGATTTTGGAGCAGCAGAAGCTACAGGAGTAGAGCCAGCAGAGTGTCCAGCTTCATTTTTTGGCGAAAGTAATTGAAAATTATCACCAACAACAACATATCTACTTTTTTTCTCGCCGTTTGATTCCCATTTCTCGATACGTCCTGAACCAACAACACTAATTAATCCACCTTTTTTAACATATTCAGAAGCTGTTTCAGCTTGCTTACCCCAAAACTCACATGGAAACCAATCAGTAATATAATTACCTTCAGCATCTTTTGTTGGTCTATTAACTGCTACATTAAACTTGGCAACAACTTTATTGCTGTCAATATATTTCATTTCTGGATCTGCTCCAACTCTACCAACTATCATCATTACATTGTTTGCTTGAGCCATTTGCTTACACCTTTCTCAAAAAATAACTATAAATATAAATTAATTACGTATTACTCTTCATCGTTGTCTTTAGATGCTCTAAATTTAGCAATACTTGCTATTTTTGGCTTTTCTTCCTTTTTAATAGGTGTGACATCTTTACGTTCACCCATCAAATTTTGGGCTGAATCATCAATCATTTTGGCAAAAACAAAGAACTCATCAACTTCAAAGTACAAAGCAACTTTTCCGATGTTTACAACAACTTTATTTTCACTGGCAACTTTCCATGTATAACCAATCTCACATTCACCTATCGTTTGAAAATCATTAACGTCCATATAATAAATCCTTGATTAAAAAATTATGTATATATATATTAACTCTTAATGTTATTTAATGCAAAGTTATTTTTATAAAATAACTTTAATAATAAACCCGATAAATAGATAAATTTACCAACTAGAATTAAAATTTGCTGTACTTAGATATTAATTAATTATATATACATAAATTATACCACATTTATCTCATTATGATTTATGTTTACGTTACTTTTTAACTAAAATACTGCAAGAAAAAAAAACTATCTTGACCATAAAAAAATCAATTTACCTCTTGGGTTATGGTGTGCTTTTATCTTTGTTTTCGGTAAAATGTAAGTTCATAATTTTAATTAAAATTTTTATTATAAATCAGTTTGATTATTAACTGGTTTAAATTGTGTAAGTATCAGTTTATGAAAAAAAAATGCACCATTGCTATTGATTTAGGTGGAACAAAAATATATTTTGCTCTTATTGCAGAAAATGGCGATATTTATTATGAAACTAAGCATAAAACAGGTGCTTCAGGAGGTAATGATCTGCTAAAGCAATTGCTTGAAGGTACAAAACTACTTCTTGAAGAGGCTGAAAAACTTAATTTTGATGTAAAAGCAATAGGAATAGGTTCGCCTGGAAGAGTTGATTCAAAAAATGGTATTGTTGTTGACTGTACCCCAAATCTAAAAAATTGGCAGGGTATAAATATCAAACAAGCATTTTCCAATGAGTTTAACACACCTGTATTTATTGATAACGATGCTAATGTTGCTGCTTATGGAGAATATGTTTTAAACAAAGAAAATAAAAAAACTATCGTAGTCCTAACATTAGGAACAGGTTTGGGTAGTGGTATCATTCACAATGAAAAACTATTTAGAGGCTCAGGTCTTGGCCCAGAAATAGGTCACATGATAATTGAAGCAAAAGGTAGAGATTGCAGTTGTGGTCAAAGAGGTTGCTTTGAAATGTATGTATCAGGTACAGCTCTTGAACATCAAGCAAAAAAAAGATTAGATGAGTATCCTGATTCACTTTTAAATAAAATTCGGCATATTACAAGTCATGATATTTTTGATCTTGCAGAACAAAACGACATTTTTTGTGCTTTACTAATTGATGAAATGGCAGAATATTTAGCTTATGGCTTGATAAGTCTAATCAATATTTTTGATCCAGACTTAATTTTATTAGCTGGTGGCATATCAAAAAGGTCTTCTTTATATCTAAATAAAGTTACAAATATGGTAGATAAAAAAATAAATTATACAAGTTTTGATAAAAAAATAATTCAAATAGCTGAGTCCAATGAAAAATCGGGCTTGATAGGTGCAGGATTAATTGCCTTTCTTGGCTATGAAAGAGGAGAAATATAGTTTTGAGTTCAGAAATAAATAGTATAGATCTTGAAAAAAAAGAACCTTCAAAAAGTTTTTTTGAAAAAATAAAAGAGCCTGAAACTAAATCCTTGCTTATTTTACTTGTCATCGCATTGCTTGTTAGAATAATGTTCAGCGTTTTATTTAATACAGGTCATCCAACTGATATTAATAATTTTAGGGCTTGGTGCTTAGAAGTTACAAAAAGAGGAGTACATGATTTTTTCTTACCTGTACCCAAAGGTATATGGTGTGACTATCCACCCGGATATATTTATGTTCTTTATTTTTTTGGTAAAATTTATCAGCTTTTTGACCCATTATTGCAAAGCTGGAGTGGAACAGGTTTTACTACCATTGTAAAAATGCCTGGAATACTTGCTGACATAGCTAATGTTTATCTTATTTATAAATTAACCAGAAGATATGTACCAAATTTTATAGCTATATCAACAGCAACTATTTACGCTTTTCAACCAGCTATTTTTTATGAATCTGCTGTATGGGGTCAAATGGATTCTGTGATAGTTTTATTTCTGTTATTGAGTATTATGTACTTGATAGATCATAAATATGCACTATCAATCTTCGTAACAGCTATAGGATGCTTAATGAAGCCACAAGGAATATTATTAATACCATTTATTGGGTTTGTTTGTTTATACAATAAAGCTTTTAAACAAATAATTATTGGTGTCGCTTCTTCTCTTGCATTAGTGTTTTTATTAACTTTACCTATTACTAACAGCATTGGTCAGGTTTTACCTTGGTTATGGGAACATTATGTTTCACAGGCAAATCTATATCCTTATAGCTCGATTCAAACTTTTAATTTATGGGCTTTAACAGGTTTATGGACTAAAGATTCAAGAACAATACTTGCTGTTTCTCATAAGACATGGGGCTTACTCTTATTTGGTGGTTTTTATGTTTATTGCCTTTATTATTATGTTATTAAGTCAAAGGTTGAAAAAAATCCTGATCTCAATAACTTTATTAATGAATCTGAACGAAAATTAAAAGAGTACAGAGCCGAAAAGCTATTAAAAATAAAAGAATTTAGTGATCAAATAGCTAATTTAGTTTT
>JACMQJ010000730.1 GCA_014377055.1 Candidatus Sericytochromatia bacterium | reverse complement strand
AAGCTGTTTGAAGTAATATTATTTTGGATTGTGTCGATAAAACGATTATAATTAAAGCTATATTATGTTTCAGAGGTTTTAGAGTATGACTAATTTAATAAGATTTGACTGGGCAATAAAAAAAATATTAAGGGATAAAGCTAATTTTGGTATACTTGAAGGCTTTCTATCAGAATTACTTAATCAATCCATTAAAATACTGAGTATTCTTGATAGTGAAAGTAACAAAGAAACAAACGACGATAAATTCAACAGAGTCGATTTACTTGCAGAATTAGAATCAAAGGAACTTGTAGTAATAGAAGTTCAAAATACAGAAGAACTTGATTATTTACATAGAATCTTATATGGCACTTCCAAAACTATTTCAGAAAACATGAAAAAGGGTGAATCTTATTCAAATGTCAAAAAAATAATATCCATTAGTATTGTTTATTTTGAGTTGGGAGAAGGGATTGATTATGTTTATCATGGAACAACAAACTTTTTGGGTATACATAATTATGATCAATTAAAGTTATCAGAAAAACAAGCTAATCTATTTAAAATATCAGAGCCAAATCAAGTATTTCCAGAATATTATTTGTTAAAAGTAGAATCATTTGATGACGAAACAAAAGACGGTTTAGATGAATGGATTTACTTTTTAAAGAATGAAGAAATCAAAGATAATTTTAAAGCAAAAGGATTAGTTGAAGCAAAAGACAAGCTTGATGTAATGAAGTTATCGCCTAACGAGCAAGCTATATATAACAGATATATTGAAAATTTACATTACAAAGCTAGTATGCTCGAAACAGAGACGTTTTTATTAAATGAAAAAATAAAAAAGGCAACAGAAAAAGCTAAAATTGAAGCCAAGATTGAAGCCAAGATTGAAGCTAAAAAAGAAAATAGTTTTGAAATAGCAAAAAACTTAAAAGATAGAGGTTTTGATTTAAAAATAATTTCAGAAGTAACAGGCTTATCAACAGAAGAAATAGAAGAGTTATAACTTAAGTTAAAAAAATGATTATCTTTTGTTTTAGTATAGGAAAAATGTATGACAAATGAACTTCTAGAATCTGAAATTGAAGATTTAGGAGATACAGAATTATCAGAGGAAGAAAATCTTTTGGCTGTAAAAATGATAGAAGAGGCAGATAAAGAAATAGAGGACATAAACTTATTTTCAAAAATTATTCAAAATATGGCTTAAAATTGATTTTTTTGATAAAAATATAAATTACTTCTTACCTATAGTATTGATTTTAATGTGTAATTTGTTACAATAACATTATGTGTAAACTTTTAGAAAAAATAGATAATTTAAAAGGTAATTATGTTATCAATGTTAGTAATTTAGATAAATATAATCTAAATAGGACTGATATTAATAGGTTATGTAATCAAAAAAAAATAGAGCGTGTAGCAAGAGGTATCTATATAAATAGTAATGAAGCTGAAAATATACCTTTTGAATTTTCTGATCTATTTTATACTGTGTTATCAATAAAACATGGAGTCATTTTTGGTTTATCTGCACTTTCTTACTATGGTTTAACTGATGAGATACCAAGGAAGTTTT
>JACMQJ010000729.1 GCA_014377055.1 Candidatus Sericytochromatia bacterium | reverse complement strand
TGGTAAAAAAGCTTGAAGAAATGGGGATCGGTAGACCTTCAACTTATGCTCCTACTATTTCAACTATTGTCAAAAGAGAATACGTTGTCAAAGAATCAAGAGAAGGTAAGGATCGTAAATATAAAGAAATTATTCTAAAAAATAAAAAAATTGTTACCAATGAAAATACTGAAATTACAGGAGTTGAAAAAAATAAACTATTTCCGACTAACATTGGTGTAATTGTCAACGATTTTCTTACTGAGTATTTTGACGATATTGTTAATTATTCATTTACAGCTAATGTTGAAAAAGAATTTGACGATATAGCTAATGGTAAGAAAAAATGGAATAATATGATTGAAGATTTTTATGGTGATTTTCATTCTAAGGTTGAAACAGCTGCTAATATTGATCGTTCAGAGATAAACTCATCACGTGAATTAGGTTTTGACCCTGTTAGTGGTAAAAAAATAATTACTCGTTTAGCAAAATTTGGAGCAATAGTACAATTAGGTGAAGTAACACCTGAAGAAAAACCTAAATATGGTAGATTAAAAAAGAGCCAATTTATTGATACAATAACTCTTGAAGAAGCTCTTGAATTATTTAAACTACCGAGAGAAGTGGGTATGTTTGAAGAAAAGCCGATGGTTGTAGCTGTAGGAAGATTTGGCCCTTATATCAGACATGACGATAAATTTTATTCTCTTGGAAAAGAAGATGATCCAATGGAAATATCGGATATTAGATCAGTTGAATTAATTGAAGCAAAGAGAAAGGCTGATGCAGAGAGATTAATCAAGTCTTTTGATGCCAATCCTGATATACAAATATTAAATGGTAGATGGGGGCCTTATATTAAAGCTGGAACTAAAAATGTTAAAATACCAAAGGGTAAAGAAGCTTTGTCTTTAACATTGGAAGAATGTATTGATTTGGCTGATAAAACTCCAGAGAAAAAATCATTTAAAAAAGTTACAAAAAAAACAACTAAACCTATTGTAAAAGTGGTTGATAAGGTTGTTGAAAAAGCTATATCTACTAAAAAAGTTGCTAAATCTGAAACAGTTACAGTTAAAAAATCTGTTGCAAAGAAAAAATCTCCCGCCAAAAAAGTAGTAAAAAAAGCTGAAAAAGTGGCAGAAAAAAAGGTAATAGCCAAAGATAAAAAATAATATATTTTTGATGAATAAGAATAAAATAAATTATTTTGATATTATAAGGATAATCGCTCAGGCTTATCCTTTTTATTTTTGCAAATGAATAATCTGCCTAATCAAGATAAAAATAATTTACAAATAATCAATCTTAATGGTCATCAAATATCAGTTAATATTAGAAATTATTATGACCAAGATAATTTAGAATTAATTGATATTTTTAGAAGTTATCCAACCAGTAGTAGTTTAAGTTATGTGGTTGATCGATCTCCTGATTATTTTGCTCTTTGCAAATTACAAGGTATAGATTGGAGATTGATAGTAGCTGAAAAAGAAAAAATATTTGGATCTATTCTGATAAATTTTGATAAAGTATTCTTAGAATCAAAAGAACAAAATATTTGTTATACATGTGATCTAAGACTTGATACCTCAGTTAGAAGAGTATGGTTAGCTGACTGCTTAATGAGAGAAGGTATCTATGCTTGTCGTGAAAAATATGGTGATTCAGCTAATATTTTTACATGTGTACTTAAAGATAATCAAGCGGGTCTAAAAAAGAATGCAAATCTTGAACGTGATAATATTATTAAAATGAATAAAGTAGGAGAAATAAAGACCTATTTTTTTATACCATTTGTATCAAAAAACCATTTCCTCAAATTCTTTTCTGGTTAAATCATTTCTTTTGATATTCTCAAAGCTTAATTCACCTAAAGCTTGTAGTTTTAAACCATCATAAAGAGATAAGGCTTTTTTAAGGTTGTAATTAGCTTTATTTAATAGTTCTAAATTATCTTTACCTTTATAAGAATAAATTATGGACTTGGCAAAATAAGCAAGATAATTATCTGGGGAAAAAAGAAGAATATTATTAATAATAATAATACCTAACTCATAATTATCATTAAAAGCCATAATTATAGATAGTAAAACAGTTAATTCTAATCTATCTTCACTGTTTATATTTTCAAAAGCAAGAGATTTACTTAAAAACTTGGATGCTCTATCTACAGCCATCTTATTTTTGGGCTCAAGACTTGCAATATTAAAATATAGACGTGACATTTGGATGGTAATACGAATATCATTAGGGCTTATTTTATAAGCAAGTAAAAAGGACTTCTCTGCTTTATTATATAATTTATTTATTTTACTACTTAAATCAATATAGTCTTTATTTAGGAAAATATCTTGATTAAATAGACCTTCTTTAACCAGTTTTCCAATTAATTCAACCCTTTTTAATTCGTAATCATATGATTCGTTAAAGAAAACATTTCCAAAATTATGATATATTTCAAGTTCGGTACTAATACCTTTAGCACTAGAATTATATAGTTCTAAAGCTTTTTTAATGTTTAATTCCGATTCATGATAGTTTTTTTCAAGAAGATTGATTGTTGATAGTAGCACATAAAAGTCTATTGACTCTTCTAACACTAATAAAGCTTCTTTAATAAGTAATTTGGCGAAATTTATTAAGCCTTTGTCTTTTAATTCAATAGTCAATTTTATTATATTAGAACAATCAGCATCTGTATTATTTAATTTAAATGAAAAACCAGAAAGAAGACAAAATTTAAGCCTATCATAATCACTTAGAGATAATTTCACAAAAATATCTTGAAGTAATTCTTTATTATATTTTCGTTCCCCTGCTTCTACTTTGCAAACTAAAGATCTTGATATATTTAAAAGCTTTGCAAAATCTACCTGAGATAAATCGGTTTTTTCTTCTCTTAAATTCTTAAATTCGATTCCAAGATAAAATAATAAATTTTCTGACATCTAAAATACAGGGAACCTCTTTTCATTATTAATTTATCAACATATCTAATTTATATATTCCCAGAAAAGTCCCAAAAATATCATTACACATAAATTTCCAGAAAATTATTATTATCAAAACAATTTGTTCTTTACTACATCAGAAGATTTACTATTAGGAGTTAATAAATTGTTTGTCTTTGTAGCAGAATTATCTGGCACTGACGGTATAACAGTTGGAGTTGGAGAAGGTGTTACAGTATTGTCAGGTTGTACTTTACTATTCACCAAAACTTTTGAAAGTTTTATATCTATAGATTTATTACCATTAATGTTATCCTGATAGACTTGTTTTTCCAATAATTTATTACCATTTATATCCTTAGTAGATACATATAAGTTAACTTTATTTGATGATTTTAATCCTTTAAGGTTTAACATAAAGCTACCTTTACCCTTAAAGTTCTCTTTATGGACTGTAAAATTATCATATTTATCGTCAACGCTAAGATTAATATCAAGAGAATCAGAAGCAGCAAGAGGATCAGATAAAGATGAAATACTAAACTCAAGTAAATTAATTTTTATATTAAGGTTGGAGTTTCCTTGAGCAAACAATATATCAGCAGAACCATTATCAACATTTAATTTATTAGGGTCTATATTTGAGCCAGGCTTTGATACTAATGTATTAGGATCTATATTTGAGCCAGGCTTCGATACTAATGTATTAGGATCTATATTTGTATCTGGCTTCGATACTAATGTATTAGGATCTATATTTGTATCTGGCTTCGATACTAATGTATTAGGATCTATATTTGTATCTGGCTTCGATACTAATATAAGATCAAAGCTTTTTTCTGATTTAGCATACCAGATTTGTGGGTCTTTAACTTTTTCATTAATGTACAAAGTATTACCATCTGCTTTAACCTTCAGATTATTCCCAGTACCACATGATAAAAGAATAAGTGGAACAATCAAATAAGCAACTTTTATTTGTTTAATCATCATCAGAATATTTTAAATAAAAATAAATATATTACTATCATAAACCATACTATAATAAAATATCTAGGTAAGAGCTAACTAAATTTGTTTAAAATTTACATTAGATACTTCATAGTTACTCATTAAAAAAAGTTATTTCTTTAGTTACAGTTCCCAAATCAATTTTTTCTTTTTTCAGTTCTTTTTTATTTATATTAAATATAGACATCGATTTTGAATTTTTTTCAAGAATATAAATTTCATCATTTGCATATTTTATTCCAGATATATCAAGATTGGTATTATAAGGACTAATAGAACCTGTTTCAATATTTACAGAGTTAAGCACACCTTGAGGTGAGGAAACATATAAACTTCCATCTTTTGTGAGAGTCATATCTTCAGGAGTAGAGTTAAAAGGTATACTTGACTGATTATTTGTATATAAGTCAAATTTTATAATTTCTTTGTTTATAGGGTTTAACATCAATAATATATT
>JACMQJ010000728.1 GCA_014377055.1 Candidatus Sericytochromatia bacterium | reverse complement strand
TTTGCCCCAAATATATCCTTTGTGAATATTAATTTTTCGGTCATTAACTGTTATATTGCTACGACTACCGATGCGTGTAAGAGTACCGTCATCATATTTTATTTCGGTCATTGATCTTATTCCTGTTCTAATTGTATTACCAACAAAAATACTCTGACCAATATCAGCTTTTTTCCATCTTTTTACGGAATAATGGTCTTTTGAACTATTATCAGTTTGATCTATTTGTACAAAATTAACTGATTTTTGAATATTACCTCTTTCTTCAAGAGCATAAGCATTACTGGTCAAAAAAAGCATGGTGGATATTGTAAGCATTAAAAGCTTTTTCATAAATGTTAGTATTCCTTAGTTAGATTTATCTGAATGTAGATGACCATCATAACGCAAAACTTTTACTTTTTCATCAACTACAGTTTTTAGGCTAACAGGTCTTTTCCATATTTTAAAAATATTTTCTAATGTAGCTGTTGCATAGTCTGATTTTAGATCTATACCTTCATGTTTATGTGATAAAAATAATTCACCTTTATTATCATAATTTCCATCTTCAACATAAATTATAGGTTGTCCAAAATTAGTTAAATTAAAAAGTAACTGTTTTTTTACTTCAGAAAATTTACGATCATTAATTTCATACTGCTCAGTATTTCGGTTGTATTTGTATAAAAATAATTTATGCTGATGACAAAACTCTTCTGTCAAAAAATTATCAATAAAAGTCACATCATTATGTATTTTTCTAACTTCAAAAATCTTTTCTCTTCCTTGATTTAGCTTTTTGTCCCATTTTCTTTTTTCTTCATAATTTTCACATTCATCATATTCTTTTCCAAATTTACCCTTATTCCAACGCTCTTCTATATCACGATATAATTCTATACCAAGCTTATAAGGATTAAGACTTCCTGGTTGAGTTGCTAGTGTACCAGAATGATGATCTGCATAATCAATTAATTCACTTCCATCAAGAGCCTTCTCGGTCATTATTTTTGAATGCCAATAAGAAGCCCAACCTTCATTCATTATTTTTGTTTGACCTTGCGGAGCAAAATAATAACTTTCTTCTCTAACTATTGATAAAACACTTGATTGCCAATCTTCTAAAGGAGCATATTGTAATAAAAATTCTAAAACATCTCTCGTTGGTTCAGGCGGAAAATTTTTCTTTTTTTCTTTTTCATCCCGACCTTTTTGTTTTTCTTTTTCAACAAAATCCTTTGGATTAATATATTTATCCATATATGGCTTACTTTTTAGTCGATAATCAATTTCTTCTTCTTCAACTATTTCATCAAGTCGATTAACTTTAACAGGATCATCATGCCTCTTGATAAACGGACTATAATAATCAATTAGATTTTCGAGTGAAAGACAAACATCCATAAAGGTTTCAACAGTATCCTCGCCATATTTTTCAATATATTTACGAACCTTGGTGCTATGATTTGCCATTTTGTCCATCATCTTACGATTAGTTTTGGAAAACCAATAGTTATTCTTAAAAAAATCACAATGTCCAAAAACATGTGACATAACTAATTTTTGATCAACAGTATAATTCGCATTAAGGAGATAAGCGTAGCAAGGATCATTATTAATGACCATTTCGTATATTTTTGATAAACCATAAGAATAAGATTTACTTAAGCGATCATATTCCATGCCAAATTTCCAATGTGGGTATCTAGTCGGAAAGCCTCCATAACTAGCTATTTCATTAATTTTTTCAAAGTCAACAAGTTCAAAAATTGTTTCAAAAAAATCAAGTCCATAACCTTTGGCATATCCTTGTATCTTTATTCTGAGTTCTTCAAGTTCAGGTGTTAAGCTGTTTGGTTTTACCATATTTTTCCTTAGTTACATATTAAAAAATGTTAATAAAGACGCATTGCAATGCGTCTTTATTACTTACCTTTACCCAAAAATGTTTTAATTGACTGCATAATAGCTTCCTTATTTTCAATTTCAGAAAGTATCATATTTTCTTCATCTTTAAAGTTTTTTTCTAGTTCCTTAATAAATTTGCCACTTCCATAACGACTTTCAACTTGTCCATAACAAAACATATTTACATGAGGAAGTATTTCATTTTTAAGAATATTCATACATTCATTATTATCTTTATCTGACCAATTATCACCATCAGAAAAGTGAAAAGGATAAATATTCCATTCATCAGGATTATATTGTTGATTAATTAGATTACTACAAAATTTATAAGCAGAGGAAATAATAGTTCCACCACTCTCTTTAAGACTAAAAAATGTTTCTCTATCTACTTCTTTGGCGACTGTATCATGAACAACATATCTGGTTTTTAATTCTTTATAATGAGATCTTAGCCATGTATCAATCCAAAAAGTTTCAATACGAACGACTTCTTTTTGTTCATCTTCCATTGATCCCGAAACATCCATCATAAAAATTACAACAGCATTAGTTTCAGGTTTAACAACTTCTTTCCATGTTCTATATCTTGTATCATTTTTTATAGGAACAATGATAGGGTTTTTGCTGTTATAGACACCTGTAGATATTTGTCTTTTTAAGGCTTCCTTATAAGTTCTTTTAAAATGTCTTAATGAGTTAGGTCCAATATTACTAATACCTGAGTATTTTGTTCTTTCAGTCGCTAGATTTTCTTTACCTTTTGGTTTAATATTAGGTAACTCTAGTTCTTGAGCCATTATTTCTGCTAATTCATCAATAGTAAGCTCAACCTCTCTTGAATGTTGACCTTCATTTTCTCCAGCTTGACCTTTGCCTTCACCATCAGGATCTCCATTAACAGGATCTCCCACTTCTCCATCACCTTGACCCACTCCTCCATTTTTCTTTTCATCAAAACGAAAGTGTGGTATGTCAATTTGAGGCATAGGAATACTAACTAGATCCTTCCCTTTTCGACCTATCATCTCACCAGTTGACATATACTTTTTTAGGTTTTGTCGGATCTTGCCTTTGACAATATTTTTGAAACGTCCAAGATCCTTTTCTATTCTTTCAACCATTTATTTTGTATCACCACGTGCAAAAATACTTGCAACATAATTTAAAATATCAGTTGCTGAGGCATCTGTATAACCATAATTTTTTATTAAACGATTTTTGACTATATCTATTTGCTCTTGGGTTTTTTCATCCATAGCATTGGATACAAGACTAGTTAACTTAATACTATCTTTACGATCTTCAAACAACTTAAGTTCGAGGGCTTTTTGTAGTCTAGCGTTGGTTGAATAACTAAACTTTTTACCTTCAACAGCCAAAGCACCAATATAATTCATGATTTCCCTGCGGAAATCTTCTTTACGATTATCAGGAATATCAATTTTTTCCTCAATAGATCTCATTAATCTTTCATCAGGCTCTTCATCATGACCAGTATATTTATTTTTGATCTTTTCTTTGAGTGTGTAAGCTTTAACATTGTCAATATAATTTGAAGAAAGTTGTGAAATACCATCTTCATCAGCTGATATAGCTCTCTGGACTTCACTTTTGATAATATTTTCATATTCTTCTCTAACTACAGCTAAAAGCTCCCTGTAACGTGATTTTTCTTCTTCGTTGTTAATTAGAGAATGATTTTTTAGACCACTTTCAAGCTCACTCATAATCATAAATGGATTAATATAATCTTCTTCCAGTTCACTGACTAGAGCATTAGAAATTTTATCTTGAATATATCTTGGTGATATTCCTTGCATACCTTCTCTAATAGCTTCTTTTCTAAGTTCTTTAACATTATCTTCGGTAAAACCTGTAACACTTTGACCATTATAAAGTTTCATTTTTTGCAAAAGTGTTAAATTTGCTTTTTTTGGTTGTTCTAATCTAGTGAGAACAGCCCACATTGCAGCAACTTCAATGGTATGAGGTGCTATATGCTTTTTCTTAAGTTTTTCTGAATTAAAATCTCTTTCATAGATCTTAATTTCATCTTTGAGTTTAGTAATATATGGAACATCAATTTTGATAGTTCTATCTCTAAGAGCTTCCATAAACTCATTGTTTTGAAGTTTTTTATACTCAGGTTCATTAGTATGTCCAAGAATAACTTCATCAATATCTGTTTGAGCAAACTTTTTTGGTTTGATTTTTCTTTCTTGTGATGCTCCAAGTAAGTCATATAAAAAAGCTACATCAAGTTTAAGTATTTCTATAAACTCAATCATGCCTCTATTGGCTATATTGAATTCACCATCAAAATTAAAGGCTCTAGGATCTGAATCAGAACCATACTCAGCAATCTTACGGTAATTAATATCACCTGTTAACTCGGTTGAATCTTGATTTTTTTCATCTTTTGGTTGAAATGTACCAATACCTATTCTATCTTCTTCAGACATAATTAAGCGTTTTACTTTGACATGCTTAATAACTTTAGTCCAATCTCCACTATATTTTTTCATTAAATCATTAAATATAAATCTTGAAGCGGGACATAATTCAGCATGAACTCCTACTTTGTATTTCATATCTTCAGGAAGATTGGCATTAATTTCATCCAATATCTGACCTCTAACATCTATAGGTATAAGTGATAAAGGATCTTCATTCATTGGTGATGCAAAAATTTCTTCTTTACCTTCGCTATTTTCTATATTCCAAGAAAAAGTATATAAGGCACCTTCTGGTGTTTTTGAATAATGAATAAGACCTTTTTTTAACATTCTAGCTATTGTACTTTTGGCACTTCCAACTGGTCCATGTAATAAGGTAATTCTTTTTTCTGTACCATATCCCATAGCTGCTGATTTAAAAACCCTAACAAGTTTCATTAAGTGTAAGTCTATTCCATAAACAGAATCTTTACCATTTTCTATTGGGTCATTAAAGAAGTTATGTCTAGTTATTTTCTTTTTGTATTCATAAAATTCTTCAGAGCCATATGTGACTATCATGTCATACATTCTCTGAAAGGCATTACGTGTGACTTTGGGGTTTACAGCTACAATATCGAGATAATCTTCGAGAGAGCCTTCCCAACTAAGTTCTTGATACTTCTTTTTATCTTGAAGATCATTAATTTTTGATATTAATTCACTACCACTTCTCATTAAAGTTTATACTCCTAATTTGTGGAATAAAAATAATCAAATATCATTTTTATTCAATATTAAACCAGCAATTGAAATAGTTTTTGGGATATTATGCTATCAAATGGTTAAAAATTAACACTATCTCTATCATAAAATCTTTACTATTTCCTAAAACTAAAAAAATAAAAAAATTCTACTAATATTTTAATGACGGACAGTACACTTTTAAATTTAAAATATTTATAATTAGATTTTAGCATAAAAAATATAAAACCGTTTTTGTCCAATCTAGTTTTTGAAATATTAGCACTTAAT
>JACMQJ010000727.1 GCA_014377055.1 Candidatus Sericytochromatia bacterium | reverse complement strand
ATATTCTAATCCATCAAAAATTGAAAGATAGTTTTTACCTTTTTGTTCGATTTTATTTTTTGGTAAGTTATAAGCAATATCAATAATACCAAATGAGGCTAAAAGAAAAAATGAAGCTTTAATAGCTGGTTTAATAATAGCTTCTTGATAAATTACTTTTTCTTTTATGTAAATCTTATCATCATAAACTCTTTCAAACTTAGAGTTCAAATAAGTATCTCTAGCATCTCTATCATTTATTAAGTCGAAATCAAATTCATTATAAGTGATAAATTTATAAACGTTTTCAAAACTAAACCATTGCTCAACTTTTAAACTCTTTAAAACTTTAAAAATATTTTTATTAAAAGTTTGATTCATCTCAAAATAGTTATATCTGCTATATTCAATTACAGGTCTTAATCGTTTTATATGATATAGAAGAACGAACGTATAAAAACTTCTACCAGATTCATAATTATTGAATATCTTTTTTAGATATTCTAACCCTTTTACAGGCTCTTTTGTTGTTTTATTAGTAGATAACTCATACATCAAAAAACTTATGATTAACTCTGTCCTTGTATATTCAACATCCTTAAGGTCTGAGCTATTATAAAATTCTTGTATTTCACAAACGTCTTTAGTTGCTTTTAAAGCTCCTTTTAATGGTCTATCTTGCGAAGAGAAAGCTAATTTTTCATGCTCCAAAAACTTTTTGTACATAGGTAAATCATCAAGTATCGAATTATTATTTTCATAAAAATATGATATTTTATCAATCTGTTCGATAGGCGTTAACATATATTCTTCTGGCACAGGATAATAAGTCTTTAACCTATATCGGATTATTTTTGGTAAGGATAATATATAGTCAGGCTCTCTATAATTATTTTCTTTTGATTTTATCGAAAAAAGAAAGAAAGCTGGATCTATTTTTTTATATTCATCATTGTAATGAGTAGTACCTTTCCTAACAATTTCCATACCATATCTTTTTTCAAGATATGCTGTACTAATTTCAATATCTTCAAAAATAATTACTTGTAAAATCTTTTCTACAATCGGTGGTAATACATTTATCAACTCTTTGAAAATTTTTTCATTGTCAAAAACATAGGTTAATAACTCTGTAAGATAAAATTTATCTAATTTAGGTTTATCAGAACCAAGTGCTTTTCTTTTATAATCAAACTGATACAAGTACTTATCATAAAAAAACTTTAATGTAACAGCCTTATAAGACGGCTCAACAGAATTAAAAAGTGTAAGATTATTCATTTTTAGCTACCAAGCACAAACTCTAAATCATCTTCATCAAAGGATTTAAGTGACGCATCATCATTAGAAATAATATTATCAAATAATTCTGATTTTTTTTCTTGTAATTGAAGTATTTTCTCTTCAATAGTATTTTTTGTAATCAGTTTATAACTAAAAACAGTTTTATCCTGACCAATTCGATGTGATCTGTCAATAGCCTGACTTTCTACAGCTTTATTCCACCATGGGTCAAATATAAAAACATAATCTGCAGCTGTTAGATTTAGACCTATACCACCTGTTTTTAGCGTCATCACAAAGGCTTTGTACTTTGAATCATTTTGAAATTTTTCAACAAGTTCTTTTCGATCTCTGGTTGAGCCTGTCATAATCAGATGCTCGATATTATTTTTTTCTAAATCCTCAGAGATATAATCTATAGCATTCAGATAATTAGCAAAAATAAGGACTTTGTGACCATTGGCAATAACATCAAGAATATTTTCAATGAGCATTTCACGTTTAGGTGAAATTATTTTATCATTACTCTTAGCTTCTGGTGTTGAGGCTATTTGTCTTAGCTCTGTCATAGCTTGAAAAATAAAAAACTGAGATTTTTTGATACCATTATCTTGTATTTGTTTTTTTAGATTAAAGTAATAAAATAATCTTCTTTGTTCATACAATTCTCTTTGTTCATCGGACATATCAACAAAAAGAGTTTGCTCTATTTTTTCTGGTAAATCCTTTAGAACATCTTTTTTTAATCTTCTAAGAATAAACGGATATATTTTCTTTCTTAATTCTCTCATAACTTCTTTATTTCCATCTTTTTGAATTGGACTTAGATAGTTAGTATTAAAATCATCAAGGCTTCCAAACATGGTTGGATTCAAAAATCTAAAGAGAGAATACAATTCACCAAGATTATTTTCTATTGGTGTACCACTTAGTGCTAGTCTTTGTTTTGCATCAATTAACATAACTGCTTTTGAGCTTTGAGTTGTAATATTTTTAATATTTTGTGATTCATCAAGTATGGCATAATAAAATTTTTCATCTTTAAATTTTTCTATATCATTACGCAACATGGCATAAGTTGTAAAAATAATATTATGGGTTTTTGCCAGTTCAAGATCACGAGTAACACCATAATACATGTAATAAGTTATTTTTGGATTAAATTTTTTAATTTCATTTTCCCAATTAAATAATAAGCTTTTTGGCATGACAATGATTGAGCTTAATTTTTCTTTTGGGTAGATTGATGATAAAAGTGTAATTGCTTGTAAGGTTTTACCAAGTCCCATATCATCGGCTAGACAGCCACCAAGAGAATGTTCTCCTAAATATTTGAGCCATTTATAACCTTGTTTTTGATAATTTCTTAATTCTGCATTTACTTTTGGCATTTTTACTACAGAATCATTTAAGTTATTAAATCCAAGAAATATTTCACGATATTCTTTAAATGATTCTTGATATATTTTTTCATCAATCATATCCTCAACCATTGGTAAATCAAAGAATGATAACTTAACATTATCTTTTTGTTTTTTTAGTATTCTAGTTAATTTATCAATATATGATTTATTAACTATGGCATTAGTCCCATCATTTAGAGGAATATATGAGTTTTTTCGATAAAGATTAATTGCATCAAAGGCTGATATAGTTTGACCTTCTATTTCTAAATCTGCAGTACCTTCAAAAAAGTTAATTCCATGATTTAACGATAATTTTAGTTTTGGTGTAACAGTCCTAATATTATATGAAATAAGGTTTTCTGAACCAAACACAGCAAATTTTGTAATCAAATTAGTTAATTCTTTATGAATAAAATCTCTTGCCAAATCTTCTTCGATAATAATGACATTATCATTAGTAAAATAATTATTATTTTTAATTAGTGTTTTTTTATACTTATTAAGTAATTTTGTTATTTCATTAAAATGTTCATATAAATCTTGATTAATAATTTCACTAACAATAATTGTTTTTTCCAAATCGTTAACTGTAGCTATTTTATTTATGTCATATTGTTCCAAAAATGCGGGGTCAAACTCTAAGACTGATTCTGTAACTCTTATATGCAAAGATTTATCCTGATCTATCTTTTCAAAAATCAAGGTAGGCTTACTGTATCTGCTTTCACCATCTATTTTAGTATATTCATTATAATTAAGGTAAGTGTTTTCAAAATAGCTATATACTAAGGAAAAAAACTTTTCCAGATCCTTTTCTGTAACTTTTGTTTCAAACATTTCGAGATATGAGTATTTATCGCCCAATGCTTGTATTGTATAGATATTATTTTGATGAAAAATATAATTTTCACTAATAATTGAAAGTTCTTTTAACTTAATTTGTAGATGTTTATATTTTAAGATTATCTTACTTTCAAAACCTTTTCCATCTTTTTGCTCTTCCAAATTAACAATTATTTCAGCATTATTTTCAGGAAAATCAATAGGCTTTAAGTTGTCATGTACAAAATTGTTGCTGTTTTTTAATAGCTCAAGTAAATATTCATTCTCAGAAAGGTAAACTTTATTGTCTGATTTATCTTCATTTTCATACCAATCTATATTATAAATATCTTTTTCATTGCTACGTTCAATATATTTAATTATTTCACGTATCTTACCACTGTATTGTCGATAATTTAAATTATTGATTGATTCTAGCTTTTCATTTACTACATTGATATATGCACCTTTTGTATCAAACTTAAGCTGAAAAAAAACAGATGAAATATTTTTTTCTTTTTTAGATATTTTTTTCTTTATTTTTAATTTGCTAAAGATGTCTTCCATGTTCACT
>JACMQJ010000151.1 GCA_014377055.1 Candidatus Sericytochromatia bacterium | reverse complement strand
TTGAGCAATACCAATTCTTTGTAACATACCTTTGGAATATGTTTGAAGCTGTTTTTTGCCTGCACTTTTTTCTAGTCCAACTAGTTCAAATAATTCATCAATTCTTGTTTTGAGTGATTTACCTTGCATTTGATGTAACTTTCCGCAAAAGTCAAGAAACTCGTAACCTGTCAGATAACTGTAGATATAAGAGCTTTCTGGTAGATAACCTATTCTTTTGTGGCTTTTGACATCATAAGGAGATTTACCAAGTACAACAACATTACCTTTTGACGCCATAGTTAAACCAACTAGAGTTTTTAAAGTTGTAGTTTTACCTGCACCATTCGGGCCTAAAAGTCCAAATGTACTACCTTTTTCAACGTTAAAACTAACACCATCAAGTACTTTTACTTTTTTTCCCCAAAAGCCAACTTTATACACTTTTACTAAATTTTCCACATTTATTGCTAAATTCATATATCTAAAATACTCTATCTAAATTTTCTTATCTAAAATTATATATTTAATTAATTAAAACTAGAGTTTTTTCTCTATATTTATTTTGTTTTGCTGGAGATTCATTTGTTTTTTTATCTCTTCCAACTCATTTTTTGCACTGGCATTAGACGTTTTTATTTTAATCTCTTTTAGCTTATGATCAAGACCACCAGCATTAATTTCTTTGGCTATATCAACATGAGCTTCAAGCTTATTAATACTCTCACGAACAGAACTTAACGCTTTTAGATCTGCATCAACAGACAAATTAGAAAGTTGATCTTGGATTTTCTTTTGTGCCATTGCATTTTCACGTTTGGCCAACATTGATTCTTTTTCAGCTTTAAGCTTTTCGATGTCGCCTTGAAATGCAATTAAGCTAGTCTTAGCATCTTCAGCTTGTTGGCTTATTTTTTGAAGCTCTGACTGAACTCTTTCTATATCAGAGGTTAGGCTATTTTTTTGTTCAATCAAAACTACAGAAACCTCATCATCACCCTGCTGAATTGCTACAGGAAGTTGTTGTTGTACTTCTTTTAGTTTTGCTGTTTTTTCTTCAAGTTCTTTTTGTAGCTTATTTCTAAGATAAACAATACCTGATACAGCCTTCATTAATTTTTGGTATTGTTGAACTCTTTGATTAATAGCTGATTCATAAACTATTTCAGGATTTTTTGTTTCTAATCCCTCAACAAATAGACTTAAAAACCCACTCCAAAGGTTAGTAACTCTTGAAAAGAATCCCATTTAAAATCCCCTTTCGGTTTCCATTATTAATCTAAATTAATATAATCTTTTCAAGATATAATAATACACTAAACAGCAAAATTATTTAAGTCTTAGAGAGTATAATAATATTAGACTTCTTGCATGTCGTAATTTTTTGTTATATTTTGTCAAAGTTAAAAGACTCTTCGTATCTCAGAGTGACATGTCATCCCGAATGAAACGTAGTGTAATGAAGGATCTTAAGCTTGGCGATAAATAATAATGGTTTATGCAAGAGTTCTATTGTCAAAATATAAAGAATTAAGCGAGATTTTCTAAAAAGCAATGACTGAAAAACTATATTATAACGAACCTCATACATTAGAATTCACAGCAAATGTGACGGATATTATTTCATACAATAATAATTATGCTATTTTTTTGGATAAAACTTATTTTTATCCAACATCAGGTGGACAGCCATTCGACACAGGATATATAGGTACAGCCAAGATTGTAGACGTTTTTGAAAAAGATGGAAAAGTTTTTCATATTTCAGAGTCTAGTTTAGAAAAAAACTCTTTTCCTGCCAAAATTGATTATTATAGAAGACTTGAACATTTGCAACATCATACAGGACAACATTTATTATCTCAGGCATTTATTCAAATAATCAAAGCACCAACAATTTCTTTTCATCTAGGTTTAGAAACTGCCACTATTGAAATTGTAATCAAAGATCTAAATATCGAACAAGTAAATGAAGTTGAGGATTTAGCCAATAATATAATTTATGAAAATAGAAAAATAAATGTTCATTATGTTGATGAGAGTGAAGTAAATAATTTGAATCTTAGAAAACCACCAAAGAAAAAAGGTGATCAAGGTGTAAGAATAATTGAGATCGAAAACTTTGATATGTCTGCCTGTGGTGGAACTCATGCACAATCAACAGGTGAGCTTGGAATGATCAAAATTATTGGTTGGGAAAAGTATAAAGGTAATATCAAAGTTGAGTTTATTTGTGGTAGACGTGCTTTATTAGATTATAGATTTAAGAATATTGCAATCAAAAATATTGCCAATAAGTTTTCTACAAAAGATAATCAAATAGAAGAAATAATCACTAAATCTATTGATGATACTAAAAATATATCA
>JACMQJ010000150.1 GCA_014377055.1 Candidatus Sericytochromatia bacterium | reverse complement strand
TCATCCAAAATATTTAACTGTTGCATTTTTAACTCATCCCTCAATCCCTTCTCTCCGTCTTTTAAGAGCCGCAAAGAAGGGAGGCTAAGAATTTCTTCTTTAATTAATTAACCGTTCAAAAAGTTTAACATATATTTCTCTTCAAGTCCCCTCTATTTGACGTTAGGAAAAAGAGAGGGGGGAGCTAAATATAAGGGGGTGAGTTTATTTTTCCCGAAATGGGAATATATATGCTATTATATTTTTATGAGAGTAATTGCTAAAAGAACACTAAAAAATTTTTGGACACAACCATTATATCGTGATTCTGAACAACCACTACGAGCATGGTATTCTGAAGCTAAAAGTTTTAAATGGAGCAAAACACAAGATATTAAAGATAAATATATAAATGCTAGTTTTTTAGCTAATAATAGAGTTATTTTTAATATACATGGTAATAAATATCGTTTAATTGTAGCAGTAGATTATCCAAGAGAAGCAATTTTTATAAAATTTATTGGGACTCATAAAGAATATGATTCTATTAATGCAAATGATGTTTCTATGAATTAAACTCTCAGTTATTATTATAAAATTAAAAAGGTTTAAATTATGAAGGTTTCTATTAATCCTATAAAAAATGAACATGATTATGAAAATGCCTTGAAGAGAATTGATGAACTTTGGGGCTCTGAAATAAATACGCACAAAGGTGATGAATTAGATATTCTTATTACATTAACTGAAAAATATGAAGATGATAATTTCCCAATATTACCACCAGATCCTATTGAAGCTATAAAGTTTAGATTAGAACAAATGGGATTATCCCAAAAAGATTTAGCAAAGTTAATTGGCTCAAACAGAGCTTCAGAGATTATGAATAAAAAAAGACGCTTAACTATTGATATGATAAAAAAATTACATAATGAATTAAAAATACCTGCTGAAGCATTATTAGTTTAAAATACCACATAAAAAAGAGGTTAAAAGTATGTTTGCTACAGCTTATTATCTTTCTTCAAGTCCCCTCTATTTGACGTTAGGAAAAAGAGAGGGGGGGAGCTAAATATAAGGGGGTGAGTTTGTTTTTATCATGTATAAATTTTTAGATTTTTTATACATGACACTTTTATCATGTATAAATTTTTCATTTTTCTATACATGATAATTATCTTTACCTTTTAGCAATAACTCAAATAAAGCATTATTAATATAATAGTTATTTTTCCATACCTTTTCTTTAGTTAAAATCTTTATTTCTACTAATTGGTCTAAGTATTTAGTAGCAGTTACTCTTGAGATACTTAATTCATCAATTAAAAATTCAATTTTTGTATATGGATGCCTGAATAAATTATTAATTAAATCCTGACTGTATATTTTTGGTGATTCTTCTTTTATTTTCTTTTTATGTTGATCCATCAGGATTTTAATATTTTCCACTAGAAAAATTGTTTCTTTTGAAGTATTAATGATTCCATCCAAAATAAAAATAATCCATCTTTCCCAACTGTTTTTATCTCTTACTTCCTGCAAAAGCTCATAATACATAGATTTATTTTGAATAATATATCTGCTCAGATAAAGTACAGGTATAGTTAAAAGCTCTTTTATTACCAGGTAGAGAATGTTGATAATCCTACCTGTACGACCATTACCGTCATAAAAAGGATGAATAGTTTCAAATTGATGATGAATTACAGCCATTTTTACTAACGGATCAACATCACTCATTTCATCATTATTAATATACTGTTCCAAATTTTCCATCATATTAAAAATAGTTGGATAATCTTGTGGTGGAGTATATACTATTTCACCTTTATTATTTTTTAGCGTTGTACCTGGAACTTTCCTAAAACCAGCATTATTTTTTTCCAATTCTCTTTGAATATCTAAAATATTATTCAGAGAAAGTATTTTATTTTTTCTGACAAACTTAAAACCTTTTCTTAGTGCATGAGCATAATTACTAACTTCTTTAGTAGAAGCAGAAATAACGTAATCAGTATAAAGTTCAGCTTTAAAAAGCTCATCATGAGTTGTAATTATATTTTCAATAGCAGAACTATCCTTTGCTTCCTGTAAAGTTAGTGTATTTATTAGAATTTCTTCATTAGGAATAGTACTGGCAACACCCTTTAACTCAGCTAAATAACGGTGTGCTTCGGCAACTTTTTTTAAAACAGCTTTTGTTTCAAGTTCTATACCTGGAGGTAATAAACTTATTTTATAATTCATTTTTATTATATATATTGCTCATTTTTTTAATTAATTAACCGTTCAAAAAGTTTAACATAAATTTCTTTTCAAGTTTAAATAAGAAAGGAACTCATCCCCCAACCCCTTCTCTTCATCCTTTAAGGGCTGAAAAGAAGGGGAGTAAGAGTAATATTATGTTTAGTCCCTTCTATTTCGACGCTAGGAGAAAGAGAGGGGATGCCTGAAAGGAAAAGGCAGGGGTGAGTTAAAACCCAATGCTCCTGAGATTTTCTCTTATCTGTACTTCGAGTTCTGATGACTGTTTAAACTGTTCTTCAAGTTGAGTGGTTAGAGCCTTCATTTTTTCAGTGAAATCTATACCATCATCTTCTTCTTCCTCAGTTCCTACATAACGCCCTGGAGTAAGAACATAATTATTATTTTTCACTTCCTCAAGATTTGCTGATTTACAAAAACCTTGAATATCACTATACTCACCACCAATATTTCTCCATGAATGATAAACACTGGTAATCTTTTCTATATCTTGGTCAGTAAGATCTCTGTTTCTTCTATTAATCATGATACCTAGCTTACGGGCATCAATAAATAAAATTTCATTTTCACGGTTACGGAATTTATTATTTTTCCTATCTCTTGCCATAAACCATAGACAAGCTGGAATACCTGTATTATAAAATAACTGTGCTGGTAAAGATACCATACAGTCTATTAAGTTAGCTTCAATCATATTTTTTCTGATCTCACCTTCACCACCTGTATTTGAAGTCATTGAACCGTTAGCCAAAACAATACCTGCTGTACCTGTTGGGCTTAAATGATAAATCATGTGTTGTAACCAGCCATAATTGGCATTGCCATTAGGAGGAACACCATATTTCCAGCGTTTATCATCACGTAACAGTTCGCCGTTCCAATCACTAATATTAAATGGAGGGTTAGCCATGATATAATCAGCTTTTAAATCAGGGTGTAAATCATTATGAAAACTATCTCCTCTTTCAATCTTTGCTTCAATTTTCCTGATAACTAGATTCATTTTTGCAAGTTTCCAAGTTGTTGGATTTGATTCCTGACCAAAAATTGAAATATCACCAAGCTTTCCATCATGAGCCCCAATAAATTTTTCACTTTGAACGAACATCCCACCAGAACCACAACATGGATCAAAAATCCTTCCTTTATATGGCTCAAGCATTTCAACTAAGAGTTTT
>JACMQJ010000149.1 GCA_014377055.1 Candidatus Sericytochromatia bacterium | reverse complement strand
GCTTCTTTTAAATCTGATGAATTATCAAATCCTAATAAATCACCTACAGCGTGACCTGTTTCATGACTTAATAACCCCTCAGAACCGTGTGCTGCAAGTGTTCCTGCAACTACAGATTTATGATTTGGATTATATACACCTGGTACATTTTCCCATTTTGAACCCTCAGGCCAATTTCGGGGTACAACATTTTTTAGATCACTGTTAGATCCCATATCTACAGGTGTCAAATTAGCTACCTCGATCTCTTTTAGACCATGCTTTTTTAATGCTAATAAAACATTATTTGGATACTTGGCTAATTGACTAACAAGCTTTTTTATTCCTGGATCATTATAATCTTCAACTTTAAGAATACCATCAAGTACTTTTAGATTAGGATAATCTTGATATACTTTGTCAACAACTCTAACGCCATTAGGATTTGGCACATGAACATTATTGTAAGTTCTTATTGGATGTTGATTTATATTATTTAATTGCTGTTGATTGAGTGCATCTGATGAGCTAATATTTGGATGGTTATCAACTATTGCAATTGGCTTTAAAAAAACTCTTTGTGAAACTGCTGGCTTAGAAAAATTAGTTGTATCATTTAAAGCTAAATCTTTAAGAGTTATTCGCTTTTTTTCAGGATTAGTAGTTTCCTTAGTTGATGTACTAGGAATATTTAGTTGCAAGTCCTTAAGGGTAATTTTACCTGTATTATTTTTTATATCCACAATTAATTAAGTTTTTACTATATTTAATTTCTATATAGAGATTAAATCAATAATCTTTCGTTATATTTTATAAATAAACATTAGACTTGTTGCAATGATTATTTTAATTAATGATATAGGTTATTATTTTCTCCCATTTCTTTGTTCCTTCCTTTGCAAAGGAAGGCTAGGATGGATTTGATTAATGGCAAAAATTATCATTACCATGTATAATTTTTTCATTGCAACAAGTCTATCACATAAATTATTATTTAATAACCTTCAGGGAATCCTCCCTTACGAGGATCGGAAGCACCTGTTATTTTCCCATCTTTGATTAATATAGCTTGGACAGCATTTTCGGCTTCTCCAAGAGATAAAATATGACCTTTTTTTATTAAATTTTCTCTAACATCAAGAGGAATTTCTTTTTCAATAAAAAGCTTATTAGGTGACCATTGATGATGAAATCTAGGAGATGAAACAGCTTCTTCAACATTCATGCCAAAATCAATAACATTCATAATTGCTTGTAATGTTCCTGTTATTATTCTTGGTCCTCCTGATGCACCAACAATCATAAAAGGTTTTTTATTTTTTAAAATAATGGTAGGACTCATACTACTAAGAGGTTTTTTTCCTGCTTTGATAGAATTATTTTCGTTGCCAATTAAGCCAAATGAATTTGGAACTCCAGCTTGAACGCTAAAATCATCCATCTGATTATTCATTACTATCCCTGTGTTTGGTATAACCACCTGAGAACCAAAATAAGTATTAATTGTTTCAGTTGCTGCAACAGTATTGCCTGACTTATCAATAATCGAGTAATGTGTAGTGCCTGCATCACTGATAGGAGCTTTATTCCTTAATGATTTTAGACCATAATCTGAACTGTCTAAAGTTTTTGTTTGATCAATTTTATTTTTTAATTTTTTAGCATAATCTTTTGAGATTAATTGTGATAATGGTATTTTGACAAAATCAGGATCTCCTAGGTATTCAGCACGATCCGCAAATGAATGTTTCATCGCTTCGGTTAAAGTATGAATATGCTTAGAAGATTCGTAACCGCTAGAATTCCAGCCTAAGTTATAATTTTCCATAATATTTAGGGTTTCGATTAAAGCAATACCACCAGAGCTTGGAGGTGGCATTGTAACAATATCATATCCTCGATAAGTACCCATGAGTGGCTTTCTGACTTTTGGTTTATAATTGGCAAGATCATTGAGTGTAATTATTCCACCATTTTTTTGCATAGCAGCAACAATTTTTTTGGCTATTGAGCCTTTATAAAAATCTTGTACACCCTTTTCAGAAATTATTTTTAGAGTCTTTGCTAATTCAATATTTTTTTGTTGTTCGCCAACTTCTTTTGGTTGACCGTTTCTAAAAACCAAAGCTTTTAGTCCAGATAATGCACCTTTCTTATTAACTGTTTTGGCAGCTCCAGAAAAATGTTCATCTATCTGAAAACCAAACTCAGCGTATTTTATAGCAAATTTGGCAACATCTTTAAACTTCATAGTTCCATATTTTTTTAATACGTAATCAAGACCTGCAAGGTTTCCAGGAATACCAATAGCTTTATATCCTTTTGTGCTTAAATTAGGAATTGGCTTTTTATTTTTATCAAGATACATATCTCTAGTAGCTTTAGCAGGTGCAATTTCACGGTAATCAACAACAATATTTTCGCCTTTGGCTGAGTGAATTACCATAAATCCACCACCACCAATTCCTGTACTTTGAGTTCTAACTACAGATAAAACTAGAGAAGTTGCAACCGCAGCATCAAAGGCATTTCCACCCATTTTTAATATATCTGATCCAGCTTTTGAAGCAAGATAATGATCACTAGCAACCATGCCATGAGTAACAGGTTTTGGTATTAAAACTGCCGCTTTTGAATTAAAATTAACGTTTGTCAGAATAACTGATGTACATAGAGCGATTGAAAAAAGCTTTTTTATATTATTCATTTTATTTGAAACCTATTTTTTGTATTAGATTTAAATGATAATTTATTGGCATAGAATAATCAATAGTGATTTTATTTTAAATAAAATATTTATTTAATAAAATCATTGCTAGATTTAACATATTATTGAATTAAAAGCTTATATGTTTGTGTAATAATATAATAAGGCATTAAAATATGTGGAGGGGTGTATGTTAGGGGCAATAAAAAATATTATAGGTCTTATTGGCATAGAATCTGGTAATCTGGCTGGAGTTAATGTAACTGGTTACAAAAAGAAAACTGGTTCTATTGATTCAAGTGGAGATGGTGCAGGTAGCATTGGCAATGATTTGTATGTCAAAACTGATAATTCACAAGGTGCTTTAATCTCAACTAAAAATAAAACTGATTTGGCAATACAAGGAAAAGGATTTTTTGTATTATTTGATGGTAATGCCAAAGCCTCTTTTGATCCTAACAGTAAGTTATCAACGCTTAATGCGGACAAAACTCTTGTTCCACCTGTTACTAGTGGTACTTTTACTGTTAACGGAAATACTGTAGTAGTCAATGCTGCAACTGATTCATTTAAAGATGTTTTATCCAATATTTCTTCGGCTACAGGTGGCACAGTTCAAGGATATTATGATGCTGCTCAAAATGCTGTAACTCTTACCAACACAACTGGAATACCTGGAAGTAATGTTGTATTTGGTGCTTCTCCATCCAGTAACTTTTTAACTGTTGCTAGGCTTACAGGCTCGGCTATACAACCAGGCTCATCCAATAATAATTATTTAACTAGTACTGACCCTGTTGGCTCTGTCAATCAAGCTCAACAATTATATTTTACCAGAGATGGTAGTTTTAATTTTAATGGTGATGGATATTTGGTTAACAATCAAGGACTATTTGTTGGTGGCATCGATCCACAAACAGGTAAATTAGTCAAAATTGACAAAAAAGCTTATGATGGTAGCGGTACAGCCTCAGATGAAGTTCATTTTGCTCCTAATGGTATCTTATTTAATGATACCCAATTAGTTAAAGAAGGCAAACAATTGGCATTGGCAAATTTTGCACAGCCTGATGGTCTCAAAGGTTCTGTTAGAGGAGGTGGACTATTAGAAGTTACTGCAGCAGCTGGTGTTCTAAAGATAGATAGACCTGACAAAAGTGGATTTGGTTTAGTTAAAGACCAAAATCTGGAAGCTAGTAACTCTTCAACGGTCGATAGTTTGACAAATCTTAGTATTTTGCAAAGATTTTTTCCTTCTACTGTTTCAGCTCTTAAAGTATCATTGTCATTGCAAGATGATCTTAATGCAGAAATAAAATAATTGGTTAATAAAATTTAATCCTATTAAAACTTACTCCTAAGTAAATTGAGGTAAGTTTTTTGTTATTTAATCTATAAATTTTAAGTTAGGTTATATTCAATAGGAAAAGACTCCTTTTAAATAATATTTGAGTTTTTAGATAAATAATAATATGGTGGTTATAAATGAAAAAAAATCATAATTCAATATTTAAATTTTCAATAGCAATTGCTATATCATTAGCTTGTATTAATGCCTGTGGTGGTAGATTACCTCCTGCAGTTGTAAAGCCGTCAGCTCCTGTTGTTGCACCAACCAATAGTCCTGCTCCTTCTGGTACTCCAACTGTAGCTCCATCAGGTACACCACCTGTTAATCCAACTCCTATACCTAATCCAACTCCTTCAATAACTCCACCTGATCCTGGACAACCAAAAACAGAAGACCAATTTTGGGATCTTATGACTAGGTTTGGATTTACTAGAACCAAAGAAGATATTACGAATGATATAAAAAAACAGATAGCCACAAAAATTACTGATTGGTCAAAAGGTCAGGTTGGAGATAAAGATAAAAATATTGAAGCTCATTTTAAAGGTGAATTGAAATATTTTAAAGTACCATCCAAAGATCCAAAAGAATATTTTACTAGAAGTATGGCATTGGCAGCTAAAGCTGATGGTATAGATTATTATTTAGATATTAGCTATGGCCCAAAAGGTGGAACAATTAACCTCGAAAAAGTTGATGCCAAGTCATTAGAGATATTATTTCTGAATAAAGATGATCTGATTAGTAACTATACTCAAACAAATGGGAGTTTATTAAGACTATCACACTTTATGTTGATTCCTTCAACAATCTATGGCGGTAAGTCAACACTTTTTGGTGATCAGGCTTCAGCTTCTAGTTTTAGTCACTGGTAATCTTATTTATACAGGCTTATGAAAATTTGGCGATTTTTGGAAACTGATAAATTATCAGGATCTCTTAATATGGCAATAGATGAGGCATTACTTGATAGTTATATACAAAATAATACTCCATCTGTTTTGAGATTATACACTTGGCAAAATCCAACTTTATCTATTGGCAGAAATCAAAAAATAGAAGAAATAAATACTGCTAAATGTCAAGAAATGAATATTGATATAGTGAGAAGACCAACTGGTGGTAAAGCTGTTTTACATCAAGGTGAAATTACATACAGTATTATTTCTGGTAAGAAAGATGATATGCCCAACGAAATTTTTAACTCTTATCTCGAAATAAGCAAGGCTTTAATTTATAGTTTAAAAAAATTAAAAGATAGTTTGGATTTTTCTATTGGTGATGAACCAAGCTCAAAATATTTTGATAATAGTTTTTGTTTTGCTAGCTCAACAGTTTCAGATTTAAATTATCAGGGCAAAAAATTTGTTGGTTCAGCCCAATTAAGAAGAAATAATAGCTTTTTACAGCATGGCTCTATTTTGATTAATCAAGATTACTCTAATTTAAACGAAATTTTTAATAATAAAACAAATGATCTGGTTAATTTAGATGATATTTTGGGCTTTAATACTAGTTATCAAATGATAAAGAATTGTATCTTAGAGGGATTTAAAGAATTTTTCAAGATAAAATTAAATGATGACTATTTATCTAAATATGAAGAATCTTTAGCTAAAAGTTATTGCTCAAAATATAAAAAATTATAGTCTTTATTTGATTAGATGAGTTTGTGGAATGACAATAAGAATAAATTCAGTAAGTATAGTAGATGAAGTTCTTGAAAAATTAGATACGTTAAACCCTGACAATATTACAGGTCATGACTTTTCGCCAGAAGAAATATATTTATGCAAATTACTCTATGAACAAGGCTTGAATATGAATGATATTAAGACATCATTTATTATTGATAATGAGCTAAATGTTATAAGACTCATTTTTTCTATTCAAGAAAATAAAATAAAATGTAATGAATCACCAACAAATATTATTGAGCTAGATTTTAATAAAACATCTATTATGCCTTTATGGTCTGAATCTAGGGCTTGGATCAAAGACAGAGGTTTTAATCTTGATTTTCATTATGATCCATTTTTTAAAGATGAAAATATAAAAATGGGATTTATGAAACCAAAAACAGCAGGTAACGATAATATTATTATAGAAGCAGATGGGAAAACAGATCTGGAGGCTATTTATAAGGTTATCTTAGAAGTTTTAAAGCATCAAAAATCTAATCCAGCATTAGAAACAGTTAGTATTAATAGCTAAAATTAATTGCAACAAACCTCTGTAGTAATTAAATTTTTCATTAGCTTAGTTTTAGAAATTATCTTAATTGCAATATTTTTATTATTTACTTTTAGCTTAAATATCAATGATTTAATAACAAATAATATTACAGAAACAGTCAAAAATACTTATCTTACACTTTTATATCTCTCTCTAATTTGTAACCTGTACTATTTTTCCAAAGATGATTTTATTGATGTTTTTAAAATCAATAAGCAAAGAATAATCTTTTTTATCAAAGGCTTAACTATAGGTTCTTTATTTTTATTAACTTTATACTCAATCGAATTATTAAATAAATTAATTGAAATAAGATACTTTTATTTTGATTTAATTTTGATATTAAAAGTAGTAGTAACCAGCTTTTTAATTGCTTTAACAGAAGAATTATTATTTAGAAATTTTATTTTTAAAAATCTAACTAAAAGTAATAATTTAACAAAATCAATGATAATATCTAGTTATATTTATGCTCAATTACATTTTTTAAGACTTGATTTAAGTTTTATTAGAATAATATTTCCAATTATAGGATTATTTTTTGTGGGTATGATTTTAAGTTACTGTTATTACAAAAAAGATTTTTGGTATTCTGTAGGTCTACATTTTAGTTGGGTTATGATGATCTCATATACAACTCAAGCAAATTTATTTATTGTTAATGAAAAATATATTTTATTATCTGGTGGTTATTATCCAATAGCAGGCTTGATAGGAATTATGTTAACGATAATATTATTATTTATTTTCATTAGGAAGTTTTTTGGCGGGTTTACCAAAATCGTCATACATAATCTCTTTTTTCTCATCACTATCATCCGCAATTATTAATGCACCAAAAAATATTGAGCTCAAAAACATAGTTAGAATAACTATATGATTAATCGAAAAACCAATCCAATACAATGCAATCAAGATAACTAACGACAATGATCCAACAATAGCCAATTTTATAACCTCTTAAAATAAATTCCTCTTCTCTTCTTCTCTTATCCCCTCTCTTTTCAAAGAGAGGGCTAGGGTGAGTTTCCTCATTAATGCAATAAAATACTTTAGCTTACACTATCAAATCCCCCTAGCCCCCTTTGCAAAGGGGGGAGAAGTTTTACCCCAACTTCTTTCTTGTTCCTTCCTTTTCTTTGTTCCTTCCTTTGCAAAGGAAGGTTAGGGTGGATTAAAAGGCTAGGATGGATTTCTTACTCCCCCTCTTTTTCGACGTTAGGAGAAAGAGAGGGGGCTGGGGGGTGAGTTTCCTAAATCAGACCTTTTAAAAACATATCAAGCTTTGCCGCATCTTTTGCAAAATTTCTAATACCTTCTGATAATTTTTCTGTAGCCAT
>JACMQJ010000148.1 GCA_014377055.1 Candidatus Sericytochromatia bacterium | reverse complement strand
TAAATGGAGTATAGCTGTAGGTAAAAAGTTTGAGTCACCTGGCGATCCTACTGCCAAAGACTCTGTTCATGCTACTGTAGGCTACAAAACGGGGGATGAAAATAATTGGTTTAGTGCATCTGTTGGAGTGCAATATAGACCGAATGATGGTGCAAGAATTGTTGGTACAACTAACTGGAGTTCAACACCAACTGTTTTAGCAGGAGCTTCATTACAAGGACAATTAAGGCCTATAAATTATGAGTTTACTCCGGGACATTTTACCAGTACAACTATTAGAGGAGAGGCTTCAGGAGCATTTGCTGCTTTTAATGCAGAGAGAAAAAGTGATGCTGGTAAAATGGTTAATAGTGATAAACAATCCTTTGATCTCGAAACAGTAAGTAGCTTACCAAAATTAAATCTTGGTGTTGAACAAAGTGTCTATGGTAGATTAAATGATAACTTATCTTATAGAACAGGTGCATTTGTCGATTATAACGGAACTCTGGCGGCAGCTGCGATTTCTATGGGGGCAAAAAATCCAATGGAATTTGCAAATATTGGCATGAATGGTCGAGTAGCTTATGAAAAAGGCCCTCTTGAGTTGGGTCTTGGCGGTCAATATATGCTCAGATCTGTAGATAATTTACATAATACTGCATTAGGAGTAGATGCAAAATATGATTTTGGAAAATTTCAAGTGACAGGTAATTCATCTGTGATGAGTTCAGTTGAAGGGACTAGATTACTTTCTGGCATAGGTGCTCAATACAAACCAAGTGATACTATATCTGTTGGCTTTGGTTATCAAAATGAAACAGTTTTTTCAAAAGATAATGGTGCTTATTCTAATCCTGGAAGTAACAGTTTTTACTTAAAAGCTGGATTTAAATTTTAGGATTTATGTTGAAAAATTAAAGTATAAGTAATTAGGTTTCCTTTTTGTTCTATTGCTTTTAAACCACAATTATTAGCTAGGTTAATTATTGTTGAAGATAACATATAGTTATTATCAATAAAGTTTTGGCTAACGGGATAATCCATAATCCAACTATAATCTTTATCATTTTGCTTAATATTTATCTTTGCTATTACTCTATCAACAACAACTTTTTTGAAAAGATAAGCAAGCAATAATTTTCTAAAAATTTTTTCTTAGGCTTATTTATTTCTATAATGTTAGTTGAAATTATTTTTCCTTTTTTTAGGAATAATTTTTCTTTGACAATGTAGATCAAAATATTTTTGCCTATATCTATACCATATTCAATTAATTTATCTTTCATGTCTAACTTGATGTTGCTGTTAATTGTTTGGAAAGCTAAACTCACCTTTATTTGGTATCTTACTTGGTGGAGGTGGGGTTAATAATTGCTGTATAGGTGTAGGCATAGGTGATGGACTATTAAATGGTTTATTATTTATCGGCTTATTAATAACTGTAGGTGCTAAAGAAGGTTTTGAAGGCGTAATAATATTTGGCTTTGTTTTTATATTTGCCGAAGGTTGTACTTTTGGAGGGCTTGGTATAGATTTTGGCATAATAATATTTTTGTTATTATTTTTAGCTGGTATATTACTTGGTGCTGGTTTTTCTGGTTTTGTGTACATATCAGATTTATTTTTTTCATCCAAATTAAAACTATCTCCAGATTTTCCGATAGGTAACTCAGGCTTAGGATTTTCTTCATCAGGTATAGTAAATACAGAGTCAATTTGTTTTTTATTCGGATCTAGGGGATTAGCAGGATCTACAGCATAAGATTCAAAATTTTCTGAGTCCGTATGAAAAACTGCTTTTTCGGCTGTGATCCAATCTTCTGTTTCATTCTTTATTCTAACGTTACCTGTAAGAGTCATTGTTTTGCTTATTTCACTATAAATAGCTTGTTGCGATGTTGCCTGTCTTGATTTATTGGCAACATTTTGTGTGATTTTTACATTACCTTTTCCGATAAGATCGCTAGTTTTCTGATAAATAACTATGTTATCAGCATCCATTTCTAATTTTTCTTTGACTAATCTCTGCTTTTCTTTATCCTCTTTCGGATTAATAATACCTCCATTAACTAACCAGTCTCCTTTGATTTGTGTTAATGTTGCATTTTTATCAAGTGTAATTGTATCAGTATTTTTATTAGCATCATTTTTGACAGTTATTGTGTCTCCAGTTGCTTTTTTTTCTCTTTGTAAGACGATAGCACCACCTGTAAATACTGCATCACCTGATTTTGTCCAATAATCCACAGAATCAGAGGTTATTACAGTTCTTTCTTTTCTGATAGCTACTTCTGTTTTCTGTTTGTCTGTAGCTGTAGGTTCAACTAGAATAAATTTTCTTTCTTCTTCACGATCAAATCTTACTTTGTCTTCGAGATGAACTTTTTTTTCTTGGTGATAAGCAATCATTTTATTGGCTGAGATGTCAGTTTTTCTATTTGTTTCTTTATCTGTATTAACAATTCTGACAAATTGATCAATAAATGATGTATGTAATCCTTCGTTATACATAACACTAGAAGTAAAAATAATGGAAGTATCTTGAGTTATTTTGACATGACCCGTAGCCAAAGCTATTTTGCTTTTACGATCATATTTAGCTTCATCCGAATTTATTTTAAGTTTACTTTTATTAGTTGGTGGGGGTGAAGGTAATGAATTGGTTGAAGGTTTAGGAGAATTTTTAATAGGATTAACAGCAGCTATTAAATTATTATTACCTGATATAAATAAAAATAGGCTTGAAAACAATATTAAACTTGAACTTTTGACTAACTTTTTCATTTCTATAAACTTTAAAATAATTACCAAAAATAATTGATAATATAATTATTACTACTCATATATTACTCTATATTGACATAGACGTGTTTTAATAGATATTTGTTTCAATATTTTTATAAATCTTTATTTATGGTTGCTATTAATTCTTCTAAAACATGATCTGCGTTAATATTATCTATTTGACATGTTCCAGCTGCCTTATGACCACCACCGCCATGTTTAAGCATTAAAAGTCCTATATCAGTATTACTATTTTTATTAAAAATGGATTTACCTACAGCGAAAACATTTTTTTGCTTATTTAAATTCCACATTCTATGTATGGAAATATTGCAATGTGGAAATAATCCATAAATAACAAATCTATTACCTGCATAAATAATTTCTTCATCTCTTAAATCTAGCACTACCAAATTATTATAAACGCTAGAACATCTTATAATTTGCTCTTCAAATTTATCTTGATTAGAGAGGTACAGATCAACTCTTTCTTTAACATCAGGTAATTGTAGAATTTCATTTATAGAATATTTTTTACAATGATCAATTAATTTCATCATTAGTTGATAGTTTGAAATAGTAAAATCTCTAAATCTACCAAGCCCTGTTCTAGCATCCATCAAAAAAGATAATAATTCCCATCCTTTTGGGACTAAAACATCTCCTATTGTAAATTGCGCTGAATCTGCCTTATCGACAGCCAACATCATTTCGTCAGAAATATTTTTAAAAACACCTTTGCCTCCATAATAATTGTAGACAACTCTAGCTGCAGAGGGTGCATCAGGATCGATTATATAATTATCACTTCTTTTATCAATATTTCTAATCATTTCACTTTCATGATGATCAAAAGCTAAATGGCAGCTTTCGACATAAGGTAAATTGGTAGTAATATCATTTTCAGTAATATTAATTAGATTATCTTGCATGTCTTTTGGATGAACAAATTTTATATCTTCGATCATATCAAGCTCTTTTAGCAAAACAGCACAAACAAGACCATCAAAATCACTTCTAGTGACTAATCTATATTTTTTATCTTTATCCATTTAATAATCCAATATTAAAAATTTATTATTATAACTATCTTGCCATTAGATATTTTAGCATAATCTAAATCTTAGACGTGATTAATGGACACAAAACTAAAAATCAAGTGAAGTTGATAAACCTGCTACAGCACTATTACTATTAATTGGATTAAAAAGATTACCTGTTCCAAAGCCCAAACTAACATTGAACGGACCATTTCTTCCACCTATACCAAATGTTATCATATTGCCTAATCCTCCAAGTTGTGTTCCAATTCTTACAGAAGTACCAGTAGTTTGGCTAAAATGCCATGCTTTTTCAAAGCCTAAATGTAGAGCAAATGGACGATCATTAAACACTTGTTCAATATCGGCCAAAATAGTGGCGTTACTTAAATAAGGGGTTAGTTTGCCAAGAGCATAAGCTCCACCAGCTCTGATAGCAAAAGGTTCAGATAAATTATAATTTGCACTTTTTGGATTAGCATCTTCACTTATTTTTAAAATATTATTTAAATCAAATTTTTGTGATCCTGCTCCAGCTTTAAATTGTGTTGTGTCAAATGTAGCTTGATTATTTTTTATTTTTGCTGGCCATAAAACTAGAGGATTTTCAAAGACAATACCAAGAGTAAGATCGTTAACTATTTTTGCTTGTATGCCTAAATCTACACCAAAACCAAAAGTAGAAACGTCGGTCATTTGACTGTAATTAAGCTTAACGTCACCTAAATCATTAGAGAGAGAATTTAGAATATCATTAGTTATTTTACTAGAGCTATTAGCTGATATTTTTTGATTTAATGAATTACTTTGACTTTGTATATCATTTGATAATCTTTGTAAATTTGGTATATCACCTATTGCATTAGCTATATTTTGTCTTACTTTTGGAAGAGTAATATTAAGTTGATTATCTAACTCTTTTCCAGATTTTATTAAATCTTGACCACCATTTATAATAGAGAATACCTGATTGTCAATGATACCTTTAATCTCGTCAATACTTTTAAAAGATCCAAGTTGTAAATTTGTATTTAAATTAATTGGTAAAAGTCGAGCATTATTATTCTGACCTTGTAAAAAGCTTCCAAATAAATTGTTTGAAGATGAGTTGCTACCAAAAAAATTATTAGCTGAGGTATTTACAGGGAAGAAAAACCCTTTAAGATTTAGACCCACAGATAAATCTATATGCTCATTTTTAAAAATTCGACTAGCACCAGATACTGCGACAACCGCATGTCCATCAGCAACTATGCTTCCTTTTCCACTTTGGCTATTTTTTGACAAATCATCAAATTTACCCAAAATTGTTTTTATGTTATTGCCAACTTGACTAATAGAGGTTATTAAAGTGTCACTTTGTAATATTGCTGGTTGTAGTGTATCTTTTTGAAACATCTCTACTTCATCTGCAACTGCATTTATAGCAGCTTTATTAGTAGTATCAAAACTACTAAATTTATTAATGTCTGGTATTTTTAAATTTGCTAAATTTGAAAGACTATTAAGGCTGAGCGATTGTTGTATATTTTGAACTGAACTAATTAAGCTTGGATAATTACTGATTAGCTCTGCTAATCCTTTTGACAAATTTAGATTAGCCGAACCTACAGCTCTACCCCAGATATTAATTCCTAAAGCTATAGGCTTGCCCATTACTATTGCGTTTTTAAAAGGTTTACCTGAATAACCAATAAGTGGTAAAAACCCTTGAATGTCTATTCTGGAGTTACTGTTATTTGATAAATTATCAAAAAAGCTTGTGTTTGAATTATTATTATTACCTTTAAATAAATCTGATGCAGCACTAAAACTACCTACATTATTTCCAAATGAAAAAGCTGGAGATAATGGAAGAATAAATGATCCCCATCCTAAATCTACCATTGCTGCTGGGTTTCGTAGAGGAGCAAAAGCGTTATCTGCCAACCCTATTGTTGTTCCACCTAAGGCAATTGATTTAGCATCAACCATTTCGGCTTTAGCTATATGACTAATTGATAGTGTTAGAGAGGTAATAATACTATGAATAACAACTTTTTTGACAACTTTTTTCATAATTTGAGCTTAGTCCAATTTTAAATGATAATACATGCTAGATTATTAATTATTAAAATTAAATTGTCAATTATTATTGTTGATTATTTGTCACATTTAAATTTTACTTGGTAATGAACTATTCGTAGGCATAGAGCTTGGAGTAATTGAAGGAATAATTATAGGTGTTGTAGGCATCAAACTAGGAGTCAAACTTGGAATGTTATTAGGTATAGGACTTGTAGTAACACTTAATGGGCTGATTACAGGTATAGGATTTATAATAATAGTAGGCTGAATATCTTTAATACCAAGTGTATCAAGCATAAAAGCATAATTATAAGCAATATCTTTTAGATAATCATATCTTCCAGAAGCTCCACCATGACCTGCACCCATATTTGTTTTTAGAATCAATGTATTTTTATCAGTTTTATTTGCTCTTAATTTGGCAACAAATTTGGCAGGTTCCCAATATCCGACTCTAGGATCGTTTAATCCAGCAGTAACTAACATATTTGGATAAGCTTGTACCTTAACATTATCATAAGGTGAGTATGACTTCATATATTCATAATATTCTTTTTTATTAGGATCTCCCCACTCATCATATTCAGTAGTAGTTAATGGTAATGTAGAATCCATCATTGTGTTAATGACATCAACAAATGGTACTTGAGCAATAATTGTTTTAAATAAATCAGGTCGCATATTAGCTATAGCACCCATTAACATTCCTCCAGCACTACCTCCCTGAGCAACTAATTTATCTGAAGAGGTATATTTTTCTTTAACTAGATATTCAGCTACATTAATAAAGTCATTAAAGGTATTTTTTTTATTAAGAAATTTACCTGCTTCATACCATTTTTTACCTAACTCGCTGCCACCTCTAACATTAGCAATAGCATAAGTAAAGCCACGATCAAGTAAACTTATATTTGTAGAACTAAAATAAGGATCTGTATTGATACCATAAGAACCATATCCGTACATTAATAATGGGCTTTTACCATCTTTTATAAAGTCTTTTTTGTGAACCAAAGAAACTGGAATCATTGCCCCATCGGTTGCTTTGACAAAAACTTTTTCTGATTCATATTTATTAGGATCGTAGCCTCCTAAAACTTCTCTTTGTTTTATTTGAGTACGTGTATTAGTTTCCATATCATAATCAAATGTTGTTGGTGGAGTTGTCATTGACTCGTAATTAAATCTTAGTATATTAGTATCAAAAGTATTATTATCGTTTAATTCAACATTATAGACAGCCTCAGGAAAATCTATGTGTCTTAGGTCAAAATTCTTCATATTAATAACAAGTACTTTTTTTGTAGCATCTTCTCTTTCACTAATGACAATGAAGTTTTTGAATACTTGTATATCGTCCATTTTTACAGTTTCCCATTGAGGTATTATTTCACGCCAATTTTTTTCTGATGGATCTTTAAATGGTGCTATAACAAGTTTATAATTGGGAGCATTATCATTTGTAAGTATATAAAGCTTGTTATCTCTACTTTCTACAGAATAATCAACACCATATTTACGTGGAATTAATAAATTTAAGATTTCAAGAGGTTTATTTGCACTTATGTATCTAGTTTCTGAACTAATATTACTTGCAGACTTAAAGATCAGATATGATTTACTTTTTGTTTTCGAAATATTAAGAAAGTAAGCACCATCATTTTCTTGGTATACCATTATATCTGACTTATAATCACCATCTATTCTATGTCTATATGCTTGATATGGTCTTTTGGTTGCATCCAAAACAGTATAAAAAAACATTTGACTATCATTTGACCATTCGAGTGAATCTGAGGTATTTGGTATAATATCAGTCAAAATTTGTGATGTTTGTATTTCTTTGATATATAGAGTATAGCTTTCTGAACCATCCGTATCTGTTGAGTAAGCCACATATTTGCCATTAGGACTAACTTTATAAGCCCCCAAAGCAAAGTATTTTTTATCTTGAGCTAAAACATTTAAATCAAGTACAATTTCTTCTATTCCATCAAGATTAAAGTATTTACGGCAATATATTTTATACTGTTTATTTGGCTCAGTACGGCTATAATAATAATAGTTCCCTATTTTTTCAGGTACACTGCTATCAGCTTCTTTGATTCTACCAAGCATTTCTTTATATAAATCTTCTTGTAGCTTTTCTGTTGGTTTTAACTTAAGAACTGCATACTGGTTTTCTTCATTGAGATAAGATATAACTGAAGGATCAACTTTATTTCTTAACCAAAAATAATTATCAATATATGTTTCTGTACCATAAACTTTTGAGTTAGGAACAACTAATGCTACTGGAGCTTTAAGTTCAGCTTTTTCTACTATAGGCTCTACTTTGATCTCTTGTTTGACCATAGAAGCACATCCATAAAATGGCATAGTAAATAACATGAGGGCTACAATCGAAGCCGAAACTTTTGACATTTATACAAAAACCTTTCAAAAAAATTATCACTTTCTAAATTTAACATTTGATTATGATATTAAGCAAGTAGATATAATTTAAATAATTATACTCTAAACGTCTAATATATTTAGTTTTAAAAAATAAGATTTAGCTACGAATGACTCAAATTAAAAAAAATAATTGGTAATGTAAAAATTTAGAGTAATAGAAATAAAGAAGACTCTTCGTACCTCAGGGTGATAAACTGCCTAAATGTCGTCACTTCGCTAAGTTTAGTATAAGTCTGAATGAAACGCAGTGGAATGAAGAATCTCAAAATTAATGCTAAAGGAATTTTAAATTATCACTTAGTTTTTTACACAAGGAAATAATTTGTGCAATCAAACATAACAAAAATACAAATATCTAATAAACTAATTAAAATTATCTTAAGTTTATATCTAAAACAATTGATATGACAATAACTAGCCTAATAATAGGATTGACAATTTGTTTAAGAAATGGAATAATAATATTTAGATTATCTAAATATTTGATAATAATACTATTTGATAATGGTAATAATTTATGGATGAAAAAAATTTAAAAGAACGAATAACCGAAGATAATGTAGACTCTACAGAAGAAAAGCCGACTCTTATTTTACCTACCCAAATAAAAGCTCCAGCAAAAAAACTACCTATTAAGAAGATAATAACCTTTATGATCCTTTTTGGTGTTATTAGTTTTGCTGCAAGTTATGGATACAAAGCTTATAACTATTCACTTAATCATGAGGATACAGATAACGCAACTGTTACAGGTCATATTTATCAAATAAGTCCTAGAATAACTGGCACAGTATCCCAAGTTTTTGTTAATGATAATCAGAGAGTTAAAAAAGGTCAGGTTTTGGTTAAACTTGATACATCCGATTATCAAATAAATGTTATGAGAGCTAAAGCAGCTCTTGAAGTTACAAAACGCCAATCTTTTGCGTCAAAATCAAGTATCAATCTTGCAGAAAAGAATTTTGCAGCATCAGAAACTCAAGCCAATGGTAATATACAAATCTCTCAAGTTTCTATAGACACAGCTCAGGTATCTGTTCAAGAAGCTCAAGATGTATTAGCCGCCTCAAAAGCACAAGTAGGTCAAATTGATGCAAATTTAGTTAAAGCACAGGCAGATTATAAGAGATATTCATCATTAGCAAAACAAGGAGCAATACCAGCCATACAACTTGATTCAATCAAAGCTACTCTTGATTCTTTAATTGCCCAAAAATTACAAGCTCAGCAATTGATTAACCAAAATATTACAAGAGTTTCAGCTGCAAAAGAAAATATTGGTAAAGCCAAAGCACAATTATATACTTCACAAGGTGGATTACAACAAGCAAATGCTTCTAAAGTACAAGCTGAAATAAACAAAGGACAATATCAAGTTGCTGTTGCTTCAATATCTCAAGCTGATGTAGCCCTCAAAGATGCTATGAATCAAATGTCATATACAACAATTGTTGCTCCTGCTGATGGAATTATTGGTAAAAAAAATGTTGAAGTAGGTCAGAGATTACAAGTTGGGCAACCTTTAATGGCTGTGGTTGGTCATGAAGCATGGATTAATGCCAATTTTAAAGAAACTCAGCTCGAAGAAATTAAAAAAGGTCAAATGGTAGAAATTAAACTTGATTCGTTTCCAAAATATGTCTTTAAGGGAAAAGTTGATAGCATTGCTCCAGGCTCTGGAGCTGTATTTGCTTTATTACCACCAGATAATGCTACAGGTAACTTTACCAAAATAGTACAAAGAATACCTGTCAAGATTCTTTTTGATAAAGATAATAATAAGGATTTTATGCAAAGAGTTACAGCTGGAATGTCAGCAACAGTAAGCATTGAGACCAAAGAAAAGAAATAAATCTATGAATGCTACAGCAAAAGCTGGAGGACTTACAAATCCTAATGCAGAACCAAAAGTACCTTTTAGAAGTTGGCTCGCTTACATTGGATGTTTACTAGGTGCTTTTATGGCAATACTTGATATTCAAGTGACAAATTCCTCTATTAGAGATATTCAAGGAGCATTAAATGCAACAACCGAAGAAATATCATGGATTTCAACCGCTTACTTAGTCGCAGAGATTATTGTTATACCTATCAGTGGATGGCTTTGTCAAGTCTTTTCTATACGAAAATATTTGTTCTCAAGTGCTTTATTATTTGTAGTTTTTTCGGTTTTGTGTGCTTTTTCTTGGAATATTAATTCGATGATTGTTTTTAGAGCTTTACAAGGTCTAAGTGGTGGGGTCATGATTCCAACTGCTTTTATTGTCATGATTATGACTTTACCTCCATCAAAAAGACCTGTTGGTGGTGCTTTATTTGGATTTACTGCTACTTTTGCACCAACAATTGGTCCTACTTTTGGAGGCTGGTTAACTAACAATTTTGGTTGGCAATACATATTTTTTATCAATGTAATACCAGGTGTTTTTATGCTTAGTGCTATCTGGTTTTTATTAAAACAAACTCCTACACAACTTCATTTGTTAAAAGAAGGCGATTGGTCTGGAATGATATGTATGGCAATTGGACTTGGTTCAATGGAAGTCTTTTTGGAAGAAGGAAATAGTAAAGATTGGTTTAATTCACAATTTATTGTTATTGCTGCAATTTTGGCTGTTGTTTTTTTAACATTATTTATTTGGATTGAGCTTACCAAAAAAAAGCCATTTATTAATCTAAGATTACTTAAAAGAAGAAATTTTGGTATGTCCAGTGTTGTCAATATGGTTGTAGGACTTGGTCTTTACGGTTCTGTTTTTATCTTGCCATTATATCTTGGACAAATACAAGGCTATAATGCACTAGAAATAGGTAAATCTCTGATGTGGGTTGGGTTACCACAGTTTTTAATATTACCTTTTTTACCAAAACTCATACAAAAAGTTGATATAAGAATTTTAATAATGTTTGGCGTTTCATGCTTTGGTGGTAGTTGTTTGATGAATGCCTTTATGACTAACGCAACAGGTGGACCTCAATTAATTATTTCACAAGTAATTAGAGCATTAGGACAACCTTTGATCATGATACCATTAACTAATTTGGCAACTGCAGATATAGAACCAGAAAATGCAGGCTCAGCCGCAGGGTTATTTAATATGATGCGAAATCTTGGTGGCTCAGTAGGAATAGCTCTTTTAAGTACTTTTTTAACCAAAAGAGAACAATTTCACTCTGCTAGAATAACAGAAGGAATATCTCTTTATAGTTCTGCAACCCAACAAAGAATAGATTCTATGACACAATTTTTTATATCAAAGGGTAGTGATGCTTTTACTGCCAAAAATCAGGCCATCACGTCAATTGCTAATATTGCTCGTAGAGAGTCTTTTGTTCTTGCTTTTAATGACTGCTTTTTGGCTGTAGGTTTGGCATTATTTTTTAGTGGTTTATTTATACTATTTGCAAAAAAAGTTAAAGTTAGCGGAAAAGCTGGCGGTGGTGGTCATTAACAATCATCAAAATAGAATAATATTACTTTCTTGCCTGTAAGTATCATCAGGGTATTTTAATTCTGCAAGTTGTTTATTACACCATCTATTAGCTGTAATAATATATAGAGAGTCATTTTCATATTCAAAACTCCATTGGGCATGTTCTAACATTAGAGAAGCTGCAAAAACTCTAAATAAGCTATAAGCAAAATCTCTTGCACTTGCCTCAACAAAATCCGCACCATTTTTTATTGCAAAAGGTAAAAACTCTTTAATTTTATTTAATGAGTCATAAACATTATCTTTTGATTTTTTTAGTTGTTCGAGAGAAATATTTTCTAATCTTAACTCTATATTTTTTAAAAAAGGAATAAAAGCTTTTTCTTTGTCAATCGCTCTCAAGACATCAAGACTTAGTATATTGGTTGTGCCTTCCCAAATAGCCAATACCTGAGAATCTCTCAAAAGTTTTGGTAAGCCTGTATCTTCAATGTATCCAGCTCCACCAAATGACTCTAAAACTTCACTAGCAACCTTTATTGATTGTTTGGCTGTATATAGTTTTATTAATGGTGTCAATAATCTAAGCACAACTTTTTCATCCTCTGTTGCTTTATCTAATTCATCTTTTCCTAACAAAGAGACTGTATAAAAAACTGTTTGAAAAGCTGCTTGAAACTCAACCTCAAGATTTGCTAAAGTTTCGACATGTAATGGATGTTCAGAAAGTTTTTTACCAAAAGCGTTTCTTCTTTTAGCGTAATCTTTTGCCAAATAAATACCTCTTCTCATAAAAGCAATAGATGAAGTCGCATTATATATTCTAGTTATATTAAATAAAGATGATATTTTTCTTACCCCTCCACCTTCTCCACCAATTAGTTTGGCTATTGTTCCATTAAGAGTTAATTCTGCTGTAGGTAGAGCTTTTGTTCCAAGTTTGTCTTTTAAACGATGAATAATAATATTATTTAAATTTCCTTTTTCATCATGTAGCTTAATATAAAATAAGCTCAGCCCTCTACTACCATCAATCGTTTTACCATTTTCATCTTCTATTCTGGCAAGAGTTATAGCCATTTGTGATGTTGTGGCAGAAGTAAACCATTTTGTACCATACAACTTGTATTCACCATTTTCTAATCTTGCTATAGTTTCACTTTGTCCAACATCAGAGCCTCCTACTTTTTCTGTCATCCACTGTCCTGATGTCCAAAACTTTTCGGGATCTCTTGAGGTTAAGTGCTGATAAGCTTCATTTTTTAATTCTTCGTCACCATATATTTCTATTAATTTGGTTGCTCCGTCAGTCATAGCAAGAGGACATGTGTAAAGAGCTGACGAGGGATTAAATAAATATAATTTGGCAAATTGATATATTCTTGAAAATTCTTGATATTTTCTTTCATAGCCAATAGCAATCATTCCTTCTTGAGCTGCAACTTGATCAAGTAGCTTCCAACCTTGTGAAGTAACTATTTTGTCTATACGATTACCCCATGGATCAAATTGAGTTAATTGAGGAGTATTTTTTTCGGCATCATTAGCCATATCCAAAATATCAGTTGTTACTCTCTCACCAAGATTATTTAGGTCTTTTTCAATATTTTCGATTATATCAGATGGTAAAAGACGTTTTAGATATGATTTTAAAAGTTTATCAGATTGATACTGATTATTTAAAACTGGTGCTTCCTGAAAAAAATCTGACATAATTACCTCAAAAAATTTATAAACTTTATCTTTTTTGTTAATTTTCGGTTAAGTTTAAATATTACTTAGCAAAATATATTATAGAACAAAAATGTAATAAAAAAGTTTGTATTAGCAAATTATAGAATGGAGTTTTTGAAAAGTGGGAATAAGTGTAACACCTTCATCATCATTAGGTTAACCATTAAACTTTAATACGAAGCTTATCAAGCGGGACTACAAAACAGAGATCCCTTAGAATTATTAAAAGTTGCAACTTTTGAAAATAACGCTCAAATTATTATCTAATATTCAAGCTAAAAATATATTATTTGATACTTATAAAATAGCTATGAAAAATAAATATTCTTATGCTCTATACCGAATAGAGGATTATGAACATTCTAATAACCTAATTAATAACTTAAAACCAGAATAAATACTAGAAAAAGCAAGATAAATAAATAATTACGAATAAAGTTAAATTTATTTATATTCAAGTAAAATTGGTTTACAGTTTTTTAACTAAACAAGAGTTTTGAAACCCTTTTTCACAGGCATAGAGATTTTTAAAACCAATTTTGAACAAAAGTGTAATATTTTTTCATAATCAAACCATATAACATTACACATCTTAAAAACTTAAGACAAACATGTATCTCTAATATAATTAACTTTTGTCAATAGCAGTGTATTAGATCCAAAAAAGAATTAAAATATTATTAATACACTTATTAACAATGGAGTTAATCTAAGATGAAATGTGCATTGGTTATGACTGGTGGAATCGCAAAAGGTGCTTTTCAAGCAGGTGTCATAAAAAGTTTTGCCGAAAATAAAATAAAACCAAATGTTGTAGTTGGTGCATCCGCAGGAGCTTTAAACTCAGGTATGATATCCAAGCTTATTGCTGAGGGTGATTTTACTCCTGCATCTGTTGAAGAAAAAATAATTAAGTCATGGATGTTTGAAACTTCAATTTTTCAGCTATGGGGAAAAGGAGATATTTCCAAAAAAGATACTGTTCGTAATATTTTTGGAGATATTGATACCAATCCTTTTATGATTATCCGAAGACTGTCAAATCTACAAATTGATATTTGGCAAAGAGTAAAAATATTATTTTCATTATCATTTTTTTCTGTATTTAATAATGATAGTCTTCTGCGTGTACTTGAAAATATTATGCAAGCACCAGATGAGATTATGGATGATATTATTTGTGCTGTTTCACTAACTGATTTATTTGCTCAAACTGAAAATATTAAAGGTCAAACCATCAATAATTATGCTGAATATGTTTCATTTAAATTTAAAAAAGGTGAAAACAAAGATTTAAAGAATAGATTCAAATCTTTACGAACAGTTGTTCAAGCCTCATCTTGCTTACCTGGAATGTTCCCCCCTGTGAGCCTTGATCTATTGAATGATGGTAATAAAAGATTATATGTTGATGGTGGTATTACCAAAAATGCTCCATTTGGTAGAGCAATTAAACTTGATCCTGAGATACAGTATATATTTTTGGTCGCAACCTCACCTATAACTAAGCCAATCATTAGTGAAATTAATAATTTACCTGATATTATGGGACAAATTTATGAAATAGTTGTTACCAAAGATATTGCTAATGATTATAGAAAAGTTGTTCAAATTAATGAAAAAATAAAATTACTTTCAAAAATTGTCCAAAGAGATAAATTAGGCAATGTAATAGATAATCAACATAATAATGATTTATGCTTGTTAGGTGGATTTAAGAACATTGAAGATTTTTTATCAAAAAGATGCGTTGAGATTATTTTTATCGAGCCTGATAAACCACTAGAGGGAGATCCTTTTGCTGCTATGTATAGGAATGATCGACGTTATTTATTAGACTCATATATTAAAGAAGGTTATGAAATTGGTAATAGAGTATTAAAAGAGTTTAATAATAGATTTACTGAGTTATCAACTAAAGTTAATATTAGTGCCTAAAATTATATTTATGGAAGATCCCATTTTGCTTGCAATCTAGTATACTCAGTTATAGGTAACTGTACAACAATAGGATTTTTTTGATTGTCTAACCAATTCAAAATATGTTTTATATTTTTTTCTTCCATAGCAGTACATCCAGATGTTCCAGTATCTTGATCTTTCCAGATGTGCATAAATATACATGACCCACCTTTTTTATCACGTTTCATTGATATATCATGGTTACTGTCAACATTATTGTTAATAAAAAAGCCCCATTTGTAAGCCATTTCATCTCTTAGACCTTCATAACGCATTTTTTCATTATCATCATCATTAGCCCAATCTTTTTTAATTTGATCAATATCAACTATGGTATTGTAATATTTAGAATTACCATCACCAATACAACGCATTGAATCGTTGAGATATGTATAAGGTATTTTTAAATTTATTTCTTTTTTAGCCTGTTCACTACTTGCTATACCAAAAGCTTCACCAATATCAAATATACCAGCTGGAGCTCTTTTATCTCCTTCTTGTCTAAAAGTATTATTAATTGCATCTTGACGATCATATATGCCTCTGCCCCAACCCATACCCTTTTTACCCAAAACAGCAGGAAAAGAATTACCTACTTGATGCCAAGTATCTTTTATAGATTTTTTTTCATATAAAGAGATTTGAGAATTAATAGCCTCCCAATTTTTGGATTTAACCAAAATCATCTGTAAATGCTTATTATCTGCTTTTGACATGAGATCACAACTGAATGAATAAAATAATGATATTAATAAAATAGAGCTAGTATAAAGTTTTTGTTTGATATTCATCGGTAACTACTGACAGTAATGGCATCATAATCACACCAATACTCACATAATCCACAACCAATACAACTTTTATTGACTACAGGATTTTTTTTGTCATTAATAAAAATTGCATCGTCAGGAAATGGGCAAGCTAGAACGCAGATACTACATTCTTTTCCTTCATAAGTAATACATTTATCCTGATTTACTTTAGCTAGACCCATCTTAATATCATGCTTTTCTGTAAATTGTAAAGCACCACTAGGACATGCTTTCATACAACTAAGATCATCACACACAAAACATGGTCTATCAGAAGGATTAACTACTGGATAACCAGCAATAAATTTTGCTTCAAATCCTGACAGTTTGATGCTATCTTGTGGGCAAGCTTCTACGCACTTACCACATTTGAGGCAGGTATCAAGAAAAGATTTCTCTTCTATTGCTCCAGGAGGGCGTATAGGAGAATAAGAAAGTATACCCAAATTTAAGCTATCACCAAAATTTTCATGGATAAATCCAAATAACTTAAAAAATCCTTTTTTAATAAAATCTTTACGATCTACATTATTATCTTCGGGCATTTAGCCTCCAAATCCACCTTTTTTATTTAGGTTTTCAAGTTGTTGAATAATCTGTTTATTCTGATCCGAATTTTCTTTCATACTTGAACTTATATCTTTTAAGACTTGCAATGACTCTCTTGAAGAATCTCCTTTAACTATCTCAGTATCAGATGATTTAACCAAAACTTTTGTCTTCACAGGTTTATTAGACTTTAGGACAATATCTTTTGCTCCAAACATTGGGGTTGTAGCCCCCACACCAACACCTAGAGCTAAACCAAAAATCATACCAGATACAAACTTCTTATTCATCGAACAGATTCCTCTTTAAATATTATGACTAATTATCTTAATATATTATATTTTATTTTATCAAAGTTATTCTAAACTGTTAGATAAAGATAGGTTTACAATAGCTAATTTTTAGCTAAAAATACCTGCAATTTTTGTTCCACAATTTTTGCACTTATTGCCTATCATATTTGACATCAAAACTTTATGCCAATCTCTGGCTATAACGGCTGTTTTACAATTAGGACAATAAGTAGTTTGCCCAGAAACCTCATGCACATTTCCGACATAACAATATTTTATACCCATATCCATTGCTATTTTTCTGGCATTATTTACTGTTTCGGCTGGAGTGCGTTGTTTATCCATCATTTTAAAATCAGGATGAAAAGCAGTAAAATGCAAAGGTATTTCATCACCAAGATTATCCAGTATCCATTCACACATCTCTTTTGTTTCTTCAATAGAATCATTTTCATCTGGTATTTTTAGATTAGTTATTTCAAACCAAATATCACTTTCATTTTTAAGCCATTTGAGAGTATCAAGGACAGGAGCAATTTCACTAAGAGTTATTTTTTGATAAAATTTTTCTGTAAATCCTTTTAGATCCACATTGGCAGCACTAACATTAGCATATACTTCTTTACGTGCTTCTGGAGTTATATATCCAGCTGTAACTAAAACTGTATGAATATTATGCTCTTTTGCTATTTTATTTATATCTATGACAAATTCACCAATTATAGTTGGATCGTTATAAGTTAAGGCAATACTTGGACATTTATTTTTTAGAGCTAGAGCAACTATATTTTCTGGGCTGGCAACCATACTATTATTATCATCAAGCTTTGCTTTGCTAATGCTCCAATTTTGGCAAAATTTACAACCAAGATTACAGCCAGCAGTGCCAAAGCTAAGAATTGGTGAGCCTGGTAAAAAATGATTTAAAGGTTTTTTTTCTACAGGATCAATGGCAAATCCTGTTGATTGACCATAACCTAAGGAATATAATTTATCATCAATATTTTGCCTGATATAACAAAATCCTGCTTGTCCTGAACCTATATGACAAAATCTAGGGCATAATGTACAAAGTATTTTACCTTTGTCATCATGTTCCCACCACCTAGCTTCTTTTAAATTTTTAGTTGATATTATTTCAGTCATATTAATATTTTTTTGTTTTTAACTTTCTTTAATAGTTATATTTTGGGAATTTAATACAAAATAATTTAAATTATATCTTAGTTTTTTGATTATTATTGATAAAAATAAAGAGTATAATTATCTTATAAATTAAATTTTTAATGTTGGGCAATGACGCTTTACATAATATTTTCAAGTGGAAGAGTTTTTAATGAAATCAGACTTTGTAGAATGGAATTTTAAGCCTCTTGACCATGAAAAAGCCTCACAATTATCTGAAAGTGTCGGAATTAGTATTTATACGGCCCAATTGTTGATCAATAGAGGTATAAATACTTCAGAAGAAGCTCAAAACTTTTTAAAAGTACCTCATCATCTTGAAATGGAATCATGGGATACAAAAACAAGTCATGCTATAGGTCTAAGATTAATAAAAGCTATACAAAATAAAGAAAAAATAACTGTTCATGGAGATTATGATGTTGACGGTGTCACTGGAGCTGGTGTATTAGCACAGTTTTTAAAAAGTAAAGGTGCAAACTTTGATTACTTTTTACCTGATAGATTTGGTGATGGTTATGGTGTTAGTAGCAATACAATCAAAAATCTTTTTGAGCAAGGAACAAAAATACTTATTACGGCAGATTGTGGTATTAGTAATAATAAAGAAGTAGATCTAGCTAATAGTCTAGGTATGGAGGTAATTATAACTGACCATCATACCTTACCAGAAATACTTCCTAATGCTCTATATATTTTTCATCCTGGTCTTTCCAAAGATGAAAAATTTCATATTTTGTCAGGTGTTGGTACAGCTTTTCAATTGATTCATGATATTAATGATATGATTCCATCAATCAAAGACATACCAATTGAAGATTATCTTGATCTTGTTACGATTGGTACTATTGCGGATATTAGTCCTCTAAAGGGAATAAATAGAAGTTTAGTTCAATATGGTCTAAATAAGATAAAAAATACCAAAAGATTGGGTCTTTTGACCCTAATGGAAAATTCTGGAATCAAGACAGAAACATTTTCTACTAGGGATATTTCCCATAAAATTGTTCCTAGACTTAACGCTGCTGGTCGAATGAATAAAGCGACTCTCTCTCTTGAGCTTTTATTATCAGAAACAGAAGAAGAGGCTCAGGCACTCTCAAAGAGATTGGAGGAGTTAAATAAACAACGCCAAGAATTATGTGAAACAACATTAGTTGAGATTGAAGAATTAATCGAAAAAGAAGTAAATCTCAAAACAGATAAAGCAATAGTAGTTGCCAAAGAAGGCTTTCATCACGGGGTTATAGGTATACTTTGCTCAAGAGTTGTTGAAAAATATCATCGTCCTGTTTTTATTATGGCCATTGAAGGTGAGCATAGTCGAGGCTCTGCAAGAAGTACAAACGTTAATCTGGTTAATGCTCTAAAATCGGCTGAAAGCTTAGTTGATAAATTTGGTGGTCATCATGGTGCCGCTGGTTGGTCACTAAAAACAGACAATCTTGAAGACTTTAGAAAGCAAATACTTTTGTATATGTCGACAAATCTCAATGAGGATCAAATCAAGCAAAAAATAGAAGTTGAAGTTGAAATACCAATAGATAAAATTGACTATTATATTTATCGAGAATTACAAGAGTTAGAGCCATTTGGTTTAACTAATCCTGAGCCTACGATTGGTATCAGAGATTGTCAAATAGATGGGCAAAATATCAGTAAAAATGGTTCTCATTTATTTTTTCAAGCTTTAGGAACAAACAAAAGTATCAAAACAAATTTTTGGTATGGAGCAACATCTTATCCACTTGATGAAAAAATTGATATGATTTATTCTGTCATGGAAAACTCATGGCAAGGTAGAATATCATTACAATTAAAAGCAAAATATGTTAGAAATATCAGCCAAAGAGAAGAAATTATTACCAAAAAAGT
>JACMQJ010000726.1 GCA_014377055.1 Candidatus Sericytochromatia bacterium | reverse complement strand
TCTTTGTTGGTGACACCAAAGCTTTTCATAAAGGTAAACCCCTAAAAAAGGTGAAAAATTAGTTTTACAACTTGATTTTTCGACTGATCGTTTTGGTGAAAATTTCCCAAGATTTAATTTTGTCTAAGAAATTGTAGATTTTATTTCTTTAGGAATCCATAAATGCTTTTTTAAATTGACAACCTGATCAGTAAACTCTATTTTTTCAGATTGTAATAATTCTCTCATTAATGTTGGTGTAGCAAAATGACTACTACCACTTAATTCACCATTTCTATTAATAACCCTATGACAAGGTATATCAGAGTTTATTGCCGCATTTAGTGCGTATCCAACTACCCTTGCCTTATTTTTGCTACCAAGAGCATTGGATATATGACCATAAGTTGTCACTTTTCCTTTAGGAATAGCTTTTACAATTTTATAAACACTTTGAAAATAATCATCTTTTTCTTTATCTTTTGCCATATTAATTAACTTAGTCTGAAATATAATTATATTTTAGCTTAAATTTTTAAGATGGAATAAAATAAAATTATAAAACAATGCACTTCTCAGATATAAACTGTTTATCGATTACAAATCAAGTTTGGAATTACATTTACTAAAATTTTGTTGAACTTAGCTTAAAATAATTATCATTTGATTTATAATGAAAGTGTTGATAAAATTTATCTATTTTCGTTATTTATATTCGAGGTCTAAGTATGTCATTTATTGATCAGGAGATCAAAGTAAAAGCTATTTGCTTTATTGATAAGCTTGCTGAATATACTAAAAATAATAATAATATTTTAAACACAAATATTGATCTTGAGTCCAAACCTGATAGGATTTTGCTTAACTCTTCACAAATTAAAGAGTTAAAAGAATTAATAAATAAAGCAAAAAAACAAAAAGATGAGTCTGACAAGCTAGATATAATAAGTAAAAAAATTACTATGGGTAAACTTAAATATGATCCTTCAACAGACTCATTTTCATTAAAAAATACTATAATTGAAAAAATTTATTCTCCCAACAGGTCAACAGAATTTAGGGAGATATTTAATCTTTCAGAAAAAGAATATAAAAAGATTACTGCTAATGGCTTAAATAATAAAAATTATGCAAAAATTAAAGCTAATACATTTGCCAAAAAAATATCTGGTTTAGATCATATAAATACTCCAGTTAATAACTTAATTAATTCAAATAATAAAATTGCAAGTACAATAAGTTTGCCTGTATTTTTAGATTTTATGATTGGAAAAACAGACAAAAATTATTTTATAGAGGTTGTCAACAAATTTAGTAATATTAAATATAACACTGACAGTCAGCAAAATTTTTTGGTCTATCATGACTTATCTTTAATAGCTTATTTTAGTGAAGATAATATACTTGATTCGATGGAGTTTTCGGAAACCTTTCAAGGCATGACAAGCAAAGGTCTTCAGATGAAAGATGCTATATCTAAGGTTTTAAAACTTTACCCAAAAACTATTTATGACTCTGATTCCAAAGTAAAATGGAATGGTATGGAAATAACTTATTTTTCATCATTAGTTAATAGTCTGACAATTTATAACAATGTAGAAACAATGATTTTTAAAAAAAATCTAGCCATTAATAAGTTCTTAGTCTATACAGAGGGTCAACTGCTAGGCATAATAATTGATGGAACAACTACATCATTAATTATTGGTGCTAATAGCAAAGACTATGTAATTAATTTTATGCAAGAATACAGTCAAATCAAAGAAATTAATCCAAAAGCTAAAAAAATATTTTATCCTGATGCGGGTATAATTTTTTATTTTGATGAAAATGAGATATTAACTGGTATAGATTTTAAATCTAATTTTAGAGGACAAACTGTTAAAGAACTAAAAATGGGCGATAACCTAGATAAAGTTTATAATTTATATCCTAATCTTAAAACTAACATAGACTTTGTTGAGGGTCGAAAAATGAAAATATTTTATGAAAATAATATTGTTACAACAATAACATGTCATTTAAAATAAGGATAAAATAATAAATGTCATCTAGCAATTTTTTAAATGAATATCTAAACTTTTCTCCTGAGGTAAAATCAGCATTAAAAAATAATTTACCAATTGTTGCTCTTGAATCAACAATTATTTCTCATGGTATGCCTTACCCTCTAAACGTAAAAACAGCGAGAGAAGTTGAAGAAATTATTAAAAATAAAGGTGCAACTCCTGCAACAATAGGAATTATAAACGGAAAAATAAAAATTGGTCTGACTAGTGATGAGCTTGAATATTTTGGATCTGCCAAAGATATAGAAAAAGTTAGTAGAAGAGATTTACCTTATATTATATCATCAAAAAAGAATGGTGCTACAACTGTAGCAGGGACAATGATTTGTGCTAATTTGGCAAACTTAAAAGTTTTTGTAACAGGAGGAATTGGTGGAGTTCATCGTGGAGTACTTGATACTTGGGACATATCTGCAGACCTAAATGAGCTTATGAATACAAGCATTGCGGTTATTTGTGCAGGAGTCAAGTCAATATTAGATATTGATAAAACCTTAGAATATTTGGAAACTAGTGGTGTCCCTATTATTGGTTATCAAACAAATGATTTTCCTGCGTTTTATACTATAAAAAGTGGTTCTAAAGTTGATTATAGAATAGATTCTAGTCAAGAAATAGCTGAATTTTTGAAAGTAAAATGGGATTTGGGTTTAAAAGGAGGAGTTATTATTGCCAATCCTGTACCTGAAAAAGATGCTATGGACGAAGATATTATCAATCAAGCCATAATTTCAGCACTAAATGAAGCCTCTGAGCAACAAATAAAAGGTAAAAATATTACACCTTTTTTGCTTGGAAAAATAAAACAAATAACTTCTGGCAAAAGCTTAGAAACAAATATTTCTCTAATAAAAAATAATGCTTTATTAGGTGCTAAGATAGCTATTAGTTTGAGTAAATAAGATTTTTTTCTACGAATTACGCTAATAAAGATTAATAAAAAAATTAATAAGATAAAATATTTCGCATGTTTTGCACGATACTGCTATTCTCTTTAAGAATTAAATACAATATTTTATGGTACTTCAGCCAATTGTATTACTCTGGCTAACGAAAAATACTCTTTTTATACATCCTAGTTACTTAGATTGTTGAATGTATAGTAAAAATATTTTTTTATAGACCAATAAGATTTAGCTAATTTTTGATATTATTAAATAAATATTTTAATTCATAATACCAATTAATAACAGAAGAGTCTTTACCATTCATAAAAAATTTAAAAATTTTATCTATGGGATGAGCCATTATGTCTATCACATCGTCTTTTTTTGTTGAGAAGCCAATACCAAGTTCATTTATTTCTTGAGATTGTTGATAAAATAGTTCTCCATGAAAATTTTTTATTAATAGGTTTGATATATATAAGCCAAAAAGCAACAGTGAATAATGTGGAAAATATATTATATCTGTTTCATAAAGAGCTTGATAAGCCTCGCCGTTTCTAAAATGATGAATGATTATTTTTTCAATATTTTTAAGACTTTCTGGGACGTTATCATCAATTGATAGTTTAAAATATTTTTTAGATAAATTATTTAACAGATCAGAATACTTAAAAATTAAATCCCTATCGTAAGATATATTTTTAATATTTTTTAAATTTCTAATAGCTTCTAATTCAAAAAATGATGCTTCTGTATTGGTAGATATAAAGTTTAAAATATCAGGTAGAGGATAAGCTGAGAGAAAATATACTTTTGATTTATTACTAGTTTGAGAAAAAGAATTAAGTATTTTGTTTATTTTATCATCATCCCAAAGACTATTAATTACAAAGCATGAGTATTTAACTTCATCATGATAAATATTAAATATCTTTGTATAATCCTTTCCTGTAATATTTTCATTTAAATAATCTGGTCTGTATACCTTAATATCATTATACTCAAAAAATGTTATAGCTTTATTATAAGATTCTTCAAGTGAATCATTTGGTTTAATTATTATTTTTTCTAAGAGATTATTTATTTCCAATTTCGGTCAAAAAAAGCGTCAGATACATTATAACCATTTTGCCCAATAGAGGGTTTTATATTTAGTACTTTTCCATCCTCAAGATAATATGTATAAGCTCCTGGCTCTGGATGTTCCTCTGAATGAATAGCAACTATTTTACCACTGATACTAACTATATCAGTTGATTTATTCCTCATAAAGTGTGTAAGCTCAGAGGCTTCATCACCAAAATAAGTATTTCCTTTTGGTGTCTGAATACCAAAATACACTACTTTACCACATCTTGTAGTCACTTTGTCCATATCAAACAACTCTTTCTAGCATAAAATATATAATAACTAATTTTAGCACTGATTTGTCTTTTTTTTAAATCCTAAGTTTTTTATTACGATCTTCACAAAAAATTTATTTTATTACAATTTTATCTTCACAAGCTCACAAATAATTTAGAACAATACTGCTTTATCTTCACATCATTACAAATTATTATAAGAATATTAACAATTTGTATAAAATAAATTAGGTTGATGAATAAAATACTTGATAAAACAAATAGAATATCTTTGATCGTAAGAGTAAGATGTATTGAATGCTCAATTTTATTATTATTTAGCTCAGAAGACATTTTTCCATTCAAAAATAATTTAAAATCTAAAATAATAGATGGTATATGCAGAGACTGTATCAATAAAAATTATGAGAATGCTTAAAATTAATCTGTATTGAGAATATTAAAAAAAGCTAGTTATTAATTCTGCAAAAACATATTTATTTCATTAAAAACTATTTCTGGCTTTTCGGCATGAAGCCAATGACCTGCTCCAGATATTTTTTTTATTATAGAGTTTGGAAATAATTTTTTTATTAATGGATAATCACTGTCAGTAATATATTTGGAGTTTTCACCTTGTAAAAAAAATGTTTTCTTTAAAAAAATATTTTCTATAGCTGAGTCTTCTATTGTAATAATATTTTGTTTTAAAGCATTAAGGTTTAGACGCCATGCAAAACTCAAATCATCTTTTCTATACAAATTTTTTAATAAAAAGAGCCTTGTAGATTTGTCTGGTATTTTTTCGGATAAAAATTTTTCGGCTTGATCACGTGAACTAATTGCCTTAATATCTAATGATAACATCGCTTCAATTAATAACAAATTATCATGTTGATATTTTTTTGGTGATATATCTACTATAATTAATTTATCTACTTTATCAGGATAGTTTATAGCAAAATTCATACTTACTTTACCACCCATAGAATGACCAAGTAAAATTATATTTTCTAAACCATGATCTATTATAAACTCATTTAAATCATCTGTCATAGTCTGATATTCATGATTATCATTATGAGGTGATAGTCCGTGATTCCGTAAGTCCAAAAGATAAACTGAATATTTTTCAGCAAATTTTTTACCAATTGTTAACCAATTATCAGATGAACCAAATAGACCATGCAAAATGATCATTGGTTGTCCGTCACCAAAAATTCTATAATTTAATTTCATGAGTGGTATTATAGCAAAAATATTTAAAAAAAATCAAAAAAAAACCCTCTTTTTATTGAGGATTAATCAGAGCAATGTAATTAGATTTGAATAATTATAAAAACCAACTAAAATATTAATTAGCTTTTAAATATCTAATCTTAACCAGTACCATACTTAATGTTTACAAGCAGGATGGTCATAAGGAGGTATATTCTTATTATTTATAGCTGCTTGCTTAACACGAGCATATTCATCAAGATAAAGTTTTGCTACTGCTGGAGATTTTATAATAACTGTATTTTCATCATTATTAAGCTCTGCATTTTTAGAAAAATTAAATGATCCTGTTATTACAGTTTTATCATCTAATATAATCACTTTATGATGTAATAAAGCTTGGTTACCATCAGAGTGCATCCAAATCTTACCACTGCTTTTAAAGTTATTTAATACTAGCTGTTCGCTAGAATTTGAAGCTTCACATTCATCATAAACTCCTTCAACTTGACCACCAGCTTTTTTACTGATAGCTACCATTTGATCACCAATATCACTACTAGTGAATGAAAAAGCCATAAATTTAACTTTAGTAGCAGTTTTTAATTCATTCATGATTCCTTGTAATGTACCACCGTTAGGAGAAAAGAAAGTTTGAATATTAACGTCACCAACATTAATCACAGGATTTGGTATTTGTAGAGCTGGAGTATTATCAAAGTTACCAGAGAAAAGTCTATTAAACTCAGCAGTATAATTATCAGCCATTTTAGCTGAGTTTATCCAAACAATATTTTGATTATCACGATACATACCAAATGATGACAAATTATATGAGCCTGTCCAAACTTTACTACTATCAACTACGATAAATTTATTGTGCATCAAACCTCTTCTAGTACCACTATCAACAAATTTGATACCAGCATCTTTCATTGCCTGTATACCTTGTCTTGCTTGCATAGGGCTGGCAGCATCATCAGCATTAACAGGTTCGCTTAAATTATGACCATCTGTTACAAATCTAATTTTTACGCCTCTTTTTGCCGCTACAATAAACTCATTAACTGCACCTGGATCTTTAATGTCATAAATAGCAGCATCAATTGTAGTTTTTGCTGATTCCAAAAGTGTATATAAGTATTTATCTGGGTTATTAGGATCTGCATGTGCTATAGGTTCATTTTCTGCAAAAGTTGTTTTATAATCATTATTGAAAGCTGCAAATACTGGTACTAAAGGTATAGCAGGTAATCTTAGGTTTGATATAGATAGGTTATTATTTTTTCTATTAATCTCTCTATTGTTTGTTTCATCTCCTTCATTTCTTGAATTAGTTGAAAATGAAGTAATTGTATTATCTATACTATTAACATTATTTGAATCAGGTGAATTACAACCTGCAAGGGACAAGATAAAAAGTAATGAAAGAATTTTTTTTGTTTTTAACACTGAACGTTCTCTTACCTAAATTAAATAATAATGATTGAATATATCTTTATATCATCATTTTTTAATTATATATAGATTGGAAATAAAACTGAACGCAATTTAAAAAATATCACAGTTTTCTCACAGTTTTGCTTAATCATATTTTATTTAACTTACTATTTTTGTAACTATAACTAAAATAAATAACTAATCCAACAACCAACCAACTAATAAAACGTATCCAATTAAGATAACCCAAACCAGTCATCAAATAAAAACAGCTAAGCAGACCAAGTACAGGAATCAAAGATAAGTTTTTTGTAAAAGAGAGTATGGAAATAATTATTGTAGTAATAGCGTATAGGTACATAGGAAATGTTTCTTTTATTGAACCACTAAATAAGCTAGTCAAAATATCAGGATAATATGTATAAAGTCCAAAAACGATCAATACATTGAGTATAGGAATAATAAATTTACCATTGACATAAGGAACTCTAAAACTTCCTTCTTGATGCTCTTCTTTATCTATAACTAAAATGCCTCCACAGACCAAAACAAAGGCAAAAAGTGTACCAATACTAGTTAAATCTGTTACTTCAGTTAAATTTAAAAATAATGAAGGTATAGCAACGACAAAGCCTGTGACCACTGTAGCAAATGAAGGAGTTTTGAATTTTGGATGAACCCTAGAAAAAACTTTTGGTAATAATCCATCTCTACTCATACTCATCCAAATTCTAGGTTGACCCATTTGAAAAACCAGTAAAACACTGGCCATTGCTATTATTGCACTGAATGAAATAACTCCACTAATCCAATTTAGTCCCACTTTTTGAAAAACAAATGAAAGTGGATCACCAACGGCTAACTCAGAATATTTAACCATACCAGTTAGAACTCCAGCAATCGCAACATATAAAATTGTACAAATAATTAAAGAATAAAAAATAGCTCTTGGTAAATCTTTCTGTGGATTTTTACATTCTTCGGCAGTAGTTGATATAGCATCAAAGCCTATATAAGCAAAAAATACAGATGAAACACCTTTCATCACTCCAGAAAATCCGTTAGGTGCAAATGGTGTCCAGTTATCAGCTTTAACATAAAAAACACCTATGGCAATAACCATCATGATAATAACTAATTTTATTCCAACCATAATATTACTGGCAATTTTTGACTCTTTGATACCAATATATACAAGGCTTGTAATGATCAAAACAATAGCTAATGCTGGAATGTCAGCTATCAAATGAATATTTGCAATAATAGGGGCATTTTGCCAGGCGTTATAAGAACTAAGTATATTTTCTGGTAATTTGTCTAGTGCTATTCCTTTTGCCAATTGTATCATTGCTTCTTGGTGTCCCCTAAAAGCACTAAGATAGTCCATAGTCATATAATCAGGTATTTTTAGTCCCATTCTTTCCAAAAAGCTGGTAAAGTAATCAGACCATGATATAGCAACAGCAATATTACCTATAGCATATTCCAAAAGTAAGTCCCATCCAATAATCCATGCAAATAACTCTCCAAATGAAGCATAAGCATAAGTGTAAGCACTACCAGCAACAGGTATCATTGAAGCAAATTGAGCATAACAAAGACCTGAAAAACCACAAGCTATAGCTGTAAAAATAAACAATAAAATTACGGCTGGCCCACCATTTGATGCAGCAGTTCCAATTGTACTAAAGATACCAGCCCCAACAATTGCAGCTATACCAAAAGCTGTTAAATCAACAACAGTCAAAGTTTTATTCAAATTATGAAAATTACTCTCACCTTCAATAGGACCAACAGGATCATTTTGAGATTCAAGGATATGACTAAGTGTTTTTTTTCTAAATAAACTTTTGCTCATTGTGTTATGTATTTTTTAAATTGGAAATAATTTTAGTTAATTTTAGCAGATCAGCATCACATTAACAATAAAAATATTTAACATGTTGGATCTACTAAAGTTATTCTGTACTTTTGTGGAAAAATTATTTTACCTTGAGTATTTGATCCCAATCATCTTGAGCTTTTTTCAAAGCTTCTTTTGTTGTTATTTGACCTAGATAAGCTTGTTGAAAGTATTGATCAAAAGATTTACTTAATTCTGACCATTTTTTTACTGTTGGTAGTAAAACAGTTGATGTTTTTAATTGTTCAGCACTTATTTTTCTTGCTTCTTCTTCAAGGGTTGGTTTTGCTGATAATGTTGTAAAATATTTATCTTTTGAAGCTTCTGTAATAGAAGGTAAGATAGTTACAAGTTTACAAAATTCTAGTTGATTTTCTTTGTTGGTGATAAATTGGGCAAATTTCGTTGCTTCAACTTTATTTTTACTAGCATCAGGTATAACTAGATTCATTACTCCAACACCTGTTTTATTGGATATACCTGTTAATTGTGATGATATACCAATACTATCATATAACTTTGGTGCATTCTGTTTAATAATATTTAAAAACTGAGGACCAGAAACTAATAAGGCAGTTTCTCCAGCTTGAAATTTATCAATAGCTTCTCTATGACCTTGTGTAATAGAGTTTTGAGGTATAATTCCTTTTTTTGATAAATCTATCCAAAAATCAATAAATTTTTCTGTTTCAGATGTATTAAAGACTGCTTTTGTATTATCATCAGAGATTATTTTTATTCCTTGTTGTGCCATAAACTCTAATATTTTCCCTGAATCTCCAAAGTTAGGCATATATAGATATTTACCCGTTTTAGCTTTAATTGTTTCACCCATTTTTTTGAGATCATCAAAAGTTTTTGGTGGTGAGTCAGCTTTTAAGCCAGCTTTAGTAAAAATATCTTTATTATATATTGTAATAGCAGTTGATAAATACCATGGAAAACCATAAGTCTTATTACCAAAAGAGGTAGATTTCCAAATATTTGGCAAATACAAATCTTTAACATCCTTACTAACAGTTGTTTCTAAATCAGTTAAAGCTCCTTCTTCTGCAAGTTTTGCTGTAAAAGCAGGATTCAAGTTAATAACATCAGGAGATTTTCCACCTGCAATACTAGTTAAGGTTTTTTGTTCAATTTCTTTTGATGGCAAATCCACCCATTCAATTTCTATTTTAGGATTTTGTTTTTTATAAGAATCAATTAATTTATTCATATAATCGTTAAAAGTTGGT
>JACMQJ010000147.1 GCA_014377055.1 Candidatus Sericytochromatia bacterium | reverse complement strand
GTAGGAGTTCTTCCCCAACCAATATCTTTTTTTAGTGTACTTCCTCTAACAGAGGAAACCTTAATTAAGGCATTATCAGATTCGTTAAGTGGACTGGATGTATTTGGTAGATCTACATAAGCCATGCTCTCACCTTGAACAGTTGTTTGTTGTGAGATAGTAGGTAAATTAATATTATCGGTTCTATCATAGATAGAAACTCTTACTGTATCAGGACCACCAGTAAAAGGGGCATAGTATTGAGCTGTTGAAGATGTACCATTGTTGGCAATTATTTGACCTCTATCTGCTGCATATCTGTATTCATATTGATGACTGTATGGATTACTAACCAGTACTCTCATATTTACTTTATCTGTGACTTTTATATCTGTACGATCAAAGGTAATACCACCAAACTGACTACTTGCATCATTTTTAGCACAACCAGTCATAAAAACGGCACTTAATAAAAAGGCAGATATAGCGCTTGATAAAAATATTTTTTTTACTTTTGAGTTATTCAAACTAAAATCAGCCATTTATAAATCTCTCTACTAAAATAATTAGAAATTTTCTCTACATCTTTGATTATAGTATGATGCTTTCATTACTTACCTAAACTTTTGTTTATTATCTCATTAAAATTAGTTAAATAAAGCTTTAGGAGTAGTTGTAAACAAATATAATCTGTCTATTAATCAATCAATGTAACCTTATCTATTATATCATAATCATTTTATCTATAATTTTGATCTGCATTTGCTCAAATGATTAAATTTACAAAATATCTTTTTTCTAACCCATAAACTAATGTAATTATATAAATAAAGAGTTAAAATTATCTTATAGAAACTATATACATTCTAATTTTGATATGACTTATAAAAGAGAAAGAATGAGTGTTTCATCAAATTATCATTTTTTGCAAAAAATAAAATAATAATGACAAAAGAAAATCACGATACATCTAATGAAAGATTAGAAGAGCTAAAAAATAAGGTTATTTTATCTCTTGGCGAATGGAGAGAACTAGTCAAGGCTTACCCAAATCTTATCAGAAATTCACCAGAATATATACTTGATGCACTTGAACATTTAGGAGTAGATAAGTATACAAAGTTTGGTAAAACAATGATGAGATTTAAATCATTATCTGTTTCACCAAAAGCTGACGAACGTTTAATCGGTCATGAGCAAATACAAACAAAACTTTTTCAGGTTTTAAAAACGTTATGTCGAAATAATTCAAAAATGATCTTATTGGTAGGACCTAATGGATCTGCTAAAAGTACTCTTTGGAATGCACTTTCTTATGCTCTCGAAACATATTCAAAAAATTTTGAAGGTTCAAGATATTCTTTAGAATGGATTTTCCCATATTCCCAAACATTTAGCCGTAAAATGGGCTTTTCTCGTATTCCAAATGATGAAATAACATCTATCCCTAATGAAGAAAGTTTTGCTTTTTTTGATGATGAAAAAATTGAAAGAATAAGCTGTGATGCTAATTGTAGTCCTGCTTTATTATATACCACTGAGGCAAAACGTAAATATTTTTCAGAATCAAACTCTAAGTTACTTGATGATGAAGAGCTATGCCCAAAATGTTATAAAATAATTAAAGAATTATTGGAAATATACAAAACTAAAAATAAAATACTAACAACTGACGATCCTGACGATATTTTAGCTCTTATATCTCGACATATTAGAATTAAGAAAAAAGAAATGTCCAAAGTTTATCAAGAAGGTATCTCTGTTATAGATCCTAATACTGATCCAAGATCTTTTATGTCGAAAGAACGTGTCCCTTATTACATGAAAAAACCTAGTCCTGAAATTTTAAAAAACATTGCTGAAAAGATACCTGAATTTGATGGACCATTATCCAAATCAGCTAATGGTTTATTAATTATGGAGGATTCACTAGAAAGTATTTTAGCTTTCATTAGCCAATTTCTTAATGATAAAAGAAAACTAAATATTAATGGTGAGAGATTTAAGCTTGATGTAATGCTTGTCGGTAGTGTTAACCCTGAAAAACTTAACTTAATCAAAGAAAACCCAGAATTTAACAGATTTATTTCACGATTAGAAATTATTTATGTGCCTTATTTACTTGAATATTCAAAAGAGGCAGAAGTATATAAAATAAAAGTAGATGATCTACGAAAAGCTTATCATATTGCACCACATACAGAGGAGTTATTTGCTTTATTTAGTATTATGACACGCTTAAAGCCTATTATGTTAAATAAAGAATATGAAAAAGAGTATGAGGAAAATAAAAGACTTTATAAATTAAAATCTAAACTAAAAAGTATTACACCATTACAAAAAGCAAAAATGTACGATCATCAAGAAATGCCTAAAAAAAATGCTGATGGTGACAAATTTACCAATGAAGAACAAGAGTTAATCAATGATAATTTAGATCTTATTTATAATGAATGGTTTCAAGAAGAAGGAAGAGATTATGGAATATCATATCGTGAAGTTGATACTATTATAGATAGAGCACTAATGGAATCATACAATGGCTTTTTATCACCTATTTCATTAATGAATGGTTTAAAAAATATTATTAAAACTGAAAGTCAAGATTATCCTTTTTTATCAAGACCAGCCAATTCAGATCCACAGTTAAATTTAAAATTGGTTGATTACTTAGATCAAGAGTATTTTAATATTATTAATCAAGAAATGCGTGATGTTTTTGAGCTTGATTTTAAACAACAAATAATTTCAAGTCTTGAAACATATATTTTTGAAGGTCTAAAAGTTATATTGTACGAAAAGAGCATTATCAAAAATAAAGGTGGCTCAGATGTTACAAAAGACTTTTTGGAGTCAAGAGAAAAAATTATTTTTGGTAAAGTACTTGATAATAATGAGAGAGAGTCTTATTGGTTTAAATATGGTGCAGAAACAGATTCTAGCTTATCTAGGCAAGAAAATATTCAAAAAATATTTTCTAACCAAATCAAAGATGCTCAATTTAGAATATATTCTGAAAAGAAAGTCGAGTTAGCAAAAAATCT
>JACMQJ010000725.1 GCA_014377055.1 Candidatus Sericytochromatia bacterium | reverse complement strand
GGTCTGATACCTGAATTAAAAAGGTCAGTTTCAAGGAAAATTTGTCCATCAGTAATTGAAATTACATTAGTTGGAATATAAGCACTAACGTCACCAGCTTGAGTTTCAATAATAGGTAATGCAGTAATTGAACCTGCACCTCTGGCATCACTTAATTTACAAGCTCTTTCAAGAAGTCTTGAATGGAGATAAAATACATCGCCTGGGTAAGCTTCTCTTCCTGGCGGTCTTCTAAGTAATAATGACATTTCTCTGTATGCCCACGCTTGACGAGTCAAATCATCATAAACGATTAGTACATGTTTACCTTTGTTAGAAAAATATTCTGCCATAGTTACACCAGTATAAGGAGCAATAAATTGTAGTGAAGGAGCATCTTCTGCACTAGCTACAACAACAATTGAATATTCCATAGCGCCATTATCTTCAAGAGATTTGATTGCTCTAGCAACAGTTGATGATTTTTGACCAATAGCTACATAAATACAATAACAATCTTTACCTTTTTGATTAATGATTGTATCAAGAGCAATAGTTGTTTTACCTGTTTGTCTGTCACCAATGATTAATTCACGCTGTCCTCTACCAATAGGAGTCATAGCATCAATAGCTGTAATACCTGTTTGGAGTGGTTCATGAACAGATTTTCTATCAACAATACCAGCTGCAATAACTTCAATTTTACCAAATTCAGTGTTATTCAAAGCACCTTTACCATCCAAAGGCTCACCGATACCACTAACAACTCTACCAAGTAACTGTTCACCGATAGGAACTTCAGCAACTTTACCAGTTGTTTTTACTATGTCACCTTCAGCAATAACTCTACCACCCTTGAATACAACAGCACCTACACTATTTTCATCAAGATTAAGTACCATACCTGTAATATTGTTACCAAAATCAAGTAATTCACCAACCATTGCTTTTTGTAGTCCATGAACCTGTGCAATACCATCACCTACAGAAATAACTGTTCCTGTGTATGTATCTTCAAGGCTTGTACCATATTTCTCAATCTGTTGCTTGAGTACACTTGTTATTTCATCAGGTCTTATACTAATACCCATAATTTTATATTCCTATTAACTCAAAATAATATTTAACGTAAACTCTTTGACATATTTTCAAGACGAGTTTTTACTGTTCCATCAATGACTCTATCGCCAATTTTGATTAAAACACCACCAACAATATTCTTATCTACATAAGTTTCCATATCTACTTTTTTATCGAGATACGTTTCTAATCTAGTTTGAAGAAATGATAATTCATTACCCTCAAATTCAACTGCTGTATATACTTTTGCGATTACTTTACTATGTAGGCTATTAACCATACTAATGTATAAATCTGATATTTCTTCAATTAAAGCTTCTCTTTTTTTATCAATTAAGAGATTAACAAAATTGGCTGTAAAGTTAGAAAGATTATCGGTAAATATTTTACTGAATATCTCTTTTTTATCACTATTTGCTATAATTGGTTGAAATAATAAATTACCAAAGTCAGGATACTTATTTAATGTTTCATTAATTAGTTTTAAGTCATCCTGAATTTTATCAATCTGATTTTGACTGCTTGCAAGCTCAAAAAGAGCTTTGGCATATCTGCTACTGACAACTGTATTTTTCATGCTTTAGCTCCCTAATTATTACTACTTTTTGTATCAAGTGACATAGCAAAATCTTTAATTAACTTAAGCTGAGTTTGTCTGTCAAGCTTTTGATTTACTAACTGTTCAGCTCTTAAAAGTGCTTTATCAACAACTTCTTGTCTAAGATCTGATTTAGCCTTGTTAATATCTTGTTCCATATTTCTTTTGATTTGATCTCTAACTTTTTCAGCTTCATCATGTGATGATTTAACAATATCTTCACGTAATCTAGTAGCCATTGTTTCAGCTTGTTGTTCTATTTTACTAATTTCTTTTTTAATTTCTTCAAGTTGACCAGCTTGATTATTAAGCTTTTTGGTAATTTCATTTAATCTAGTTTCAACACTAGAGATTGATGAAGCAACACTTTCTTGTTTAGACTTAATTGCTTTGGCAATAGGCTTAGAAAGTAGTTTTTGTAAGATAACTAAAAGAACAATGAAATTGATCAGATTCCAAATAATATTACTTGTTCCTAACATTTAGCGACTTCCTCCTTGTATAAGTACTCTATCATCAGACTTAGTAGCTAATATTTTAGTAGATATTTCTTCAGCTAATGTATCAACTTCGGCTTGCAATTGCATTTTTGCTTTACTTATTTCTTGATCAAGTTCTGCACGAAAATCATCAAAAACTTTTTTGGTTTCGTCAACAGCAGCTTTGATTATTGTTTGCTTTTCTGCTTCTGCAATATCAACATTTTTGCTGATTATCTCTTGAGCTTTTTTTCTGGCATCATCTAGCTGAGATTGATATTCTTTCTCTGCTGATTCCAATTTAGTAAGACCTTCATTAATCTTTTTTTCTGATGAAGACAAGTAATTTCTTCTTGCCTGTATGTGATTAACGAGAGGTTTAAAGAGTATTTTTCTTAATATAAAAAGAAAAACCGCAAAATTAATCATCTGTACTATCAGCGTAGCGTCAAATTCTATCATATTTTCAACCTTCCCAAATTAAATATATTTAATTAGCTATTAATTTTTTCTCGCTGTTTTTGAAGTTTAAAAATATATTATATGTAAAAACTGAAACGCTGATTAAGTGAATAGAAATCATTCCCAAAATAACTGCATAAAAGTTAAATAAATCAGATCTTGTAATTGCTACAAGTAAAACTCCAAAAACAATCAGTATTCTGCCACTTGAAAGAACACTTATAAATATTGAAATTAAATTACGTTTAGAAAAACTATTAACAAACATAACTTGCATTCTCAAATAAAGAAGACTACCGATGATCCCAAGTAACAAGCTTTTAGCAATAACAAACTTACCAGTTAATAAAGTTACAATAAGCACTACAACTGTAAAAACAATACTGATTAAAAAAATCTTATTGTTTAGCTTGTCTGTATTGTTACCTTCAATAACTTCATTGCTAAAATTTTTATTCATTAAAACCCAGATAATAAATATTTATCATAAGAAAAGTACCATATTTAAGCTACTCTAACAAGATAATTAACCTGAGAATAAATTTAACTTAATATAAATTCTATTTAAAATTAATGATTAAGAAATGTTATAAGGACTAATTTGTATAGTATAATTAAATTTGTATGATTAAAAAAGTACAAAAATGTTTTATTAAATGAGAAGAGGCAAAAATTGTGAGTGTAATTCAGGATAAATTAAAAACTGAACTCATTAATAATCTTAAAATCAAAGATATTGGCGAAATAACAGGTATTGACTTAATAAATCATATTGAATCAAAAGCAATAAAGCAAGCTTAGATATTTCTTATTAATGTATTTCAAATAAAAAGTTTTAACACGTAGGACTTGCAAAAAAAAAAAACTCTGATAATATTAATCATGTTCAAGTTTTTTAATTTGAATAAACTACACTGATTTGCGGGAGTAACTCAGCTGGTAGAGTACCTGCCTTCCAAGCAGGCTGTCGCGAGTTCGAATCTCGTCTCCCGCTTTGTGCGTTTGTAGCTCAGTGGATAGAGCATCTGCCTTCTAAGCAGAGGGTCGCAGGTTCAAGTCTTGCCAGACGCATTTTTTACTATTTTGGTGGGTGTAGCCAAGTGGTTAAGGCGCCCGATTGTGATTCCGGTATTCGTGGGTTCAATTCCCATCATCCACCCCTTTTAATAAATACTCAATCATGGAAAACAACGATAACTTTTATATAAATAAGGCTAGAGAAGCACAATCTCAAAACAAGGTAGAGGAAGCAATTCTTTTATACTTAAAATCTCTTGAGTTTGAGCCAGATAATGCTGTTACTTGGTATAGACTAGGTTTATTACATCACGAAAAAAATTCTTTTACCAAAGCTATTGAATGCTATACTAGGGTTTTATCTTATGCTCCCGAATTTGTGGATGCAATTGTGAGTTCGGCTAATGCTTATTATTCTCTAGGCGAATTAAGTAAAGCCATTGATTTGTATAATAGTTCTCTTGTTATTACGCCTGATTCTAATGTTTTTTATGTTTTGGGAACTATGTATTTTGAAAAAAAAGACATAGAAAATACAATGAGATCTTACAATGAAGCATTAAAATTAAACCCTAATAATTTACCAGCTATTCAAAATTTAGGTGGAATGTATCTTTCACTTGGTGAGCTAGAAAAAGCGATTGAGGTTTTACAACCAATAGCCGATCAAAGAGATGATTTTCCACTAATAAATTTTAATCTTGCTGTTGTTTATCATAATTCACAAAAATTTGATAAAGCTATAGAGCATTATAAAAAAGCAATTAAAGCTGATTCTACATTAACACAAGGTTTATATAATTTGGGAATATGTTATATAGAAATTAATGATTATAATCAAGCAATGATGACGTTCAGAAAGCTAATTAAAGCTGATCCTGAATTTGCAGATGCTCATTATTATTTGGGTAATGTCTACCTCCATGAAAATCTTGAAGAAAAAGC
>JACMQJ010000724.1 GCA_014377055.1 Candidatus Sericytochromatia bacterium | reverse complement strand
TGAAGCTATCAATATTACAATTCAAGTTTTAAAAATATTAGAGTATTTACATAATTTTTTACCACAGATTATTCATCGTGATATCAAGCCAAGTAATATTTTGGTCGATCAAGATAATATTGTTTATTTAATTGATTTTGGATCTGTCAAAGAAAAACTTACTTATGGTAATATTTCTCAATCAGGTATTTCTACAATTATCGGTACACAAGGTTATATGTCTATTGATCAATTTGAAGGAAAAGCAATACCATCATCTGATATTTATTCTTTGGGTCTAACGTTGTTGTATATTTTATCTCATAAAGAACCATTACAATTAAAAAAGAATGGTTTAAATTTTTTATTTAGAGATGTAGTTAATATTTCAGATAAATTTGAGTTAATTATTTCTAAAATGATTGATCCTGATTATACTAAACGATATATGAATATTCCTAATCTAAAAAGAGACCTTAATGCTTTAGATAATCAAAAGATTAAAATAAACATCAAAGATAATAAATCCATGAATAGCTCTGTACAAGGTCATTTATCTGAGGACGAAAAAATTATCTGGCTTGAACGTCCTATATTAAAAAAAGCTATTTTTAAACCTTATTTAATGCTTAATGTCATATTTGGATCTTTATTATCTTTTTTTTCTTTTACATTTGTCTTAATTCTCATTTTGATAACAATTACGACTCATTTTATTTCACTACCTATAACAGCTATTTTAGGTTTTATTGCACTACAAATAATGTTGGTTGGTATAGGATTAATTACACGTCCATATTATGCAATTAAAAAATCGCTAAATACAGTCTATGCTGTAACTAATAAGAGGGTTTTATTAATTCCTCCTATTGATAACAATCAAAAAATTAATATTTTTTTAAAAATACCATTAGGAATAATAAGAGCAATTGGTAAGGGGTATCCTATACCAAATAACTTTAAATCTTTACCTATGTTTGCTATTAGGTTTATGGAAAATAATTTTAATAGCACTGAGCTAACAGAAATATTAGAATATCTTAATCATGTAGTCGAAATCGATAAAAATGACTTAAAAAAAATTGTTATAGAAAGAAATGAATATAAAGATGGCTCTGGTGACTTAATATTTTATAGAGGTGAGGATGAAAAGAAAAACCCTGTTCTAAAAATTATTGCTGTTAATAATCCTAAAAAATTGGAACAAATAATAATTAGCACTCTTAAAAAAGAATAATATTTGTTTCTAAACAAGGGGAGATATTAGATTAAGTCTAAAGCCTAATTTTATCCGTATTTGTAGGGGCAGTGATTTACGTCAATGTCATTAAGCAATTAATTAGAACTTAACTAGTTTGATGTGCGGAATGTAGGAAGTTATATATCTTTTTATAATCATTTATGCTTTTCATTATCTATACCGCTTATTTAGGGAGGATGTAAACCCCAACCTTACGCTATAATTGGTAAACATTACAGCATTTTTAATCTCTTAGCTTAACACATATTAGTTCAAACCCCTTGTTCAAGAGCTTTTTAAAATTTTCAGATTAATTTTATCTTTCATAACAATTAAAACTACCGATAATATTATTACTCCTGATGCCAAAATAATTTGTAAATTCATTG
>JACMQJ010000723.1 GCA_014377055.1 Candidatus Sericytochromatia bacterium | reverse complement strand
TTCTTTTGGAAGCGCTGGATCTTTAAAAATATATTTTGGCTTTATTTTTTTGATAGTTTCATTAAACTTTTTGTATGCTGAAATCAAATTATTTTGTTCTATTACATAATTATAAAGACGATCCTTATTTTTACTTGCTTGATCGCTGAGAGTATTATAGTTATTAACCGTTTCTTTATCAACAGGTAAAAGAGTATTTATATCAGCACTAAAGAGCTTTCCATTTATTTTACTTCTTTTAAGAGTAAGTTCCTTTTCTTGCAAAGGAACAGACTTTTTTAATTCTCTTATCACTTGGCTAACATCATTAATTGAGTTCATTAAATCAACTTTTTTTAATTCTGTGTTTTTTATATAAGAATCAGCATCTACACCAGAATCAATAAAATATTCATAAGTTGTTGGGTCGGTATTTTCATAAACGGCTTGATTAATTAGCTTGATAGTTTGATCTATATTAGCATTATAATCTTTTGATAGTCTTTCAATCTCATTATCTAAAATCTTTTTTTTATTAATATCTTGTTCTTGATCTCTTTCATATTTTTTTGTTTCAATATTAAGAGCAATTAGATCAGCATTAGTTCGATTTAAAAGAATTAAATCTTGATGTGTAGCAATGCCTGCTTGATATTTTATTTTATAATCACCATTATTTCTAATAAGTGCTTCACTATCAGAAGGTATATCTGAAAAAAGTTTTTTTAAAGATTTTAGATCCAAAAACTTAAGATTTCTAACTTGATCGTCAGGATTTCTTTTACTCATTATTTCTCTTAGAGATGACTCATTCCAATGAATTACTCTTAAAGAGTTATCATTTAATGTGTTAGAATCATTATTTTCTAAAGGTTGTTCTGAAGGTAAAACTTTAATTTCAGCTTTCTTCAGCTGATCTTCTTGATACTTTAAGCTGTGGTATATTTGAGTTTCGGAAAGACTTTTTTCTAAATCAAGATTTGCTTCATAACTTTTTGAAAGCCATAAATGAGGCTCAGAACTTTTAGGATTTTCTTTAGCTATATTATTAAAAACTTCGGCAGCTTTATCATACTGTCCAGAATTATATAAACTAATTCCTTCTTGTAAGGTTGCAGCAAAAGCATTAAAAGAAATTATTAGTGATGACGATGCCGTCAATATCAATAAGCTAATCTTATTTTTCATAAAAGTCCCTTCAATTTAAAACATTATTAGTTCAAGCTTACTTCTACTTTTGGAGCATTACCATAATCATCAAGAATATATGGCGTTACCATAATTATAAGCTCTGTATCATTATCTGCATAAGAGTTTGAACCAAATAAAGCACCTATAATTGGTATATCTCCAAGAAGAGGTATTTTATTAGAAGCATTGGTATTATTTCTTCTTTTTAGGCCACCAATAATAATTGCCTCACCACTCTTAACTTTCATAGTAGTTTTTACTGCTCTAGTTAAAGTTTCTGGAACTGGATTATTATTAACAATAACATCCTTACCTCTAGTACTTATTTCAGGTGTTAGCTCAAGAGTTACAAATCCACTAACAGGATCAACTAGTGTTGGTAGAACCCTAATATTTTCACCAATATCAATTGTTTTGACACTTTGAGTTTGACCAGCAGCAGTCTGTGTTGTCTGAATAACTGGTACAGCTTCAGTTGACTTAAATGTTGCTTCAATACCATTCTGAGTTGAGATTCTTGGATTAGAAAGAATCTTGGCTTTACTGTTTTGGACTAGAGCATCAATTTGTACGTTAAAATTAGCTGTAAAATCACGTAATGCTTGAAAATTAAGAGTTAAGCCATTACTTTGAACAACAGTTGATCCAGGATTAACCGCAGGTGTACCACCAGGACCAGAATTATTAAATGATCCACCAAATTGTCTTTGACCAAATCCATAAGAAAAACTTAAGTTTTTACTTGCTTGTTCTGAAAGCTCAATTAATTTAATTTCGATGCTTACTTGTGGAATATTAGCATCTACCAAAGGCATGATTGAATCAAGAAACTCTATATCAGCAGGTCTAACAATAGCCGTTATCGCATTAGCTTTTTCATTGGTAACAAGCTTAGGTGCAATCATGGGAGCTACATAGTATTCAGCAATCTTACCTATAGCCTCACCAGGCTTAATATTAGCAAGCTTATAAGTTTTTACGACTGAGTCATCAAGACCACTAGAAGCAAATTGTGCTTGATCTGCAATGAATAATGTTTTACCTATTTTTCTAACACCAAGATTTTTTAGTCTTAGAATAAAACTCATTGCCTCACTAAGCCTAACATCAGTAAAATCTATTCTTGGTATGACATCCTCTGTGGATTTTGTACCAGTATTAACTACTAAGTTATAGCCAATTTGGTCTGTTAGAGCTTTTAAAACATCTATCACAGCAGCATTACTTAGATTAATATTAACCTTAGGATCAGTTTCAAATTTAATAAGAGGTTTAACACCTGTGGTATTTTCTCTGACAACTTTTGAAGTTGTTTTATTTGTGTCAGCAAAAGCTGGAGTAATTGTCATTACCTGTGTTATGCCAAGGCATAAAGATAATGAAAAAACTTTTTTAAATAACATATATATTACTCCTTTATTTTTAATTTAAAACTTCTCTTTTTGCAAAGATTACTAATGTAAATAATTTAACTATGATTTCATCTCTAATTTAGCTATTCGTTTTTTATTGTCTGATAAGGTTATTGCTTGCGAATCAGAGTTAATTGCTAAAACTTTTATTTTACTATCTTGTCTGACAATATCTCCAACAGCAAAAACTTTACTCTCATCATCAACTTTAATAATTGCCAGTTTCTTTACACCTGTAATTATTCCAGTAAGTTCAAGACCTTTATCAACAGGTTCTTGCTTAAAAACAATTTTATCATCCTGCTTAACCACAATCATTATAGGCTTACCATTTTTATCTACACCCTTAACAATTTTAGTTTTTGATGTCTTCTTAGTTGTAAGATTAGGTTTAATCTTAGTCGTGGTGGTAGTTGTTGTAGTATTCTTAGTTTCATAAGATCCTGAAAGAAATCTATCAGGAGGATTTGGTATATTACCCATATGTGTAGGCAATCCTTTAAAGGGTCCTGTAGTTGGTATAGTAGTACCTTTATTAACACTTGAAATCTTAACAACTGGTGTTGATGATGGTATTGGTATTTCTGGAACTTTGTCAACTTCAGGAGGCTTCATTGATAAAAATGGGTCAACTCTACCACCTATTTGTTTTGCTTCTCTAACTATATCACTAATATTTTTTGTTGGGATCAAAGCTGATGCAACCTGAACATTAACTGATATTGTCGAAGGTAAGACAGAAGGTTGAGGGCTCGGATTAGTTGAAGTATTGGCAACGGGGACTGGACTAACAACACCATTAGGACTTGCTGATGTAGTAGTAACAGTAGTATTTGTTGACACAATAGTTTTTTTATCAATTATCTTAGTAGGAGTTTTACTAGGGTTAACACTGACTACTTTACTTGAAGCATCAGAACTTGGTGTCAAACTTTCAGTTGATATAGGAGAAACTGAGGCAGATATTGGCGGGTTTTGGACAAGCTCAATCGGTTCTTCCATCGAGTATGAAAGAACATGAAGCGATATTGCCGAAGTTAGCAATACAGGGAAAATTATCAAATGTTTATTCATTTACTTACTTCCTTCAGGTAAAACATAAGCCTTTAAATTTAAGGTAACTTTTAAGGCATTAAATCTGGATTTATCTTCACCAATCGGGGATAGTGTAAGGTTAGTTGTCGCAACAGCTCTTTGGTATCTTTCTAAATCCTTAAATAAATTTATTAGTGCAGGATAATTAGACTCAACATTTAAAGCCAATGGAACTTGTTTTAATTCAAGGCCTGTTGGTTTTGCGCTGACTAAGTTTGGTGGTAATGTTACTGCTGACATTGCTGCTGGTGTTATATCAAGTAAATCTGATTTATTATTAGATTCAACAATTCTTTCTAAATCGTAAACTAAAGATGATACATTTTCTCTTGTTGGAATTCTTTCTTGCACTTTTTTGATTTCAGTATCCAAGACTTGCATTTCAGTTTCTATATCTTCAATTTTCTTGTATCTTTTGGTATTAGGATTATATCCAAGCTTTGTCTCCATGGCTGTATTATCCTGTGTTAATTTATCATTATCAGCAAGCAATACTTGATATTCTTGATAAACTGGATAAGAAAGATAATAACCCCCACCTACCAAAACTAAGAGAGCAACTACCCCACCTGCAATAGTTTTGTATGTATCAGGGATATTTGTAATAAAATCTGTATTTACGGTTCTTCCGAATATTTTAGTTTCTGCCATTTTCCACCTTTAAATTCATAATCGTACTCATAAAATTAATTAGGAGTAACTACAACCTCAGCATGTATAGTAAACTTTGTATTTGAGGTTATAGTTCTTTCTACAGTATTATTACCTAGTTCTTCTAATTGTCTAATTTTTAATTTAGGTAGCTTTTTTGTAGAGTCTAAAACAACATTTCTAAATTTAGGAGAATCTTGTAGATTAGCTAAGAAAAGAGCCACAGTTTTGTGATCAAATGTTTCTCCAGTAATATTTATTAGTAGAGCATCATTAACATCAATTTTATTGACCCATACATTACTTGGAGTTCTATCTCTTACTTCTTCAAGAAGTGCTGACCATTTAAAATTATTACCTGTTGCCCAGAGTAGAATATTCTTCTTTTGTAATGATATATCTCTTTGAGCAACTTTGTCAGTTAATTCCTTATTTTTTGCTTCGAGTTCTACTTTTCTTCTCTCAAGACCTGTCTTTATTAATACTTGTTCATCTTTTAAGCTAACAAGTAAAAGATAACTAATTATGTTCAATAATATAGCGACACCGACCAATGATAAACCTATAATTATAGGCTTACTTAACTTTAAGCTACCGCTATTTTTAGCGATTTCTTCCCTTACTTCATAGCCTAAAAGATTAATATTTAATGTTATTGGCTGTTTACCTAATTTCTTAGATTTGTCATCCTGATCAATACTATCTTCTGTTTCTTTTTCGAGATTTATGCCTGACACGTTAAAACTCCTCTATTCCTCTTTTTGCTAGACCTATTGATGTAACAAAGATAGGTGCATTTTCCATTAAGTATTCTGTAGAGTACTTTTGTTCGTCAAATTGGATATAATTTATTGGATTACTAATTTCAACGTCTATACCTAAATTCATTGAAAGATGCTTATCAAGATTTTTCATCTTAGCTCCTCTTCCACATAAAATTAGTTGTTGTAAACGTTCTGATCCTTGTGACTGATAATATTCAAGAGATCTTTGTATTTCAGTGGTTAATTCTCTTAAAGTGGTTCTAATTTCATTACTTGCCATTTCAACCATTGGATCATCACTGACACTTTGACCAGCAAGAGGAAT
>JACMQJ010000722.1 GCA_014377055.1 Candidatus Sericytochromatia bacterium | reverse complement strand
TTTAGATGGTAATCCGTATAATAAGACGCTCTACAATTCCCGATAGGTGGAGTAAGAAGACCAATTTCGATATAATACCTTATCGTTCTTTTAGTTAATTCAGTGAGCTTTGCTAGTACTTCTATATTATACATTTTTTGTCCTTAACCTATAGGTCTATTATAACACTTTATATGACAGTAAGCAATGTTTTATTACATTAAAAACACTGTCTTAATCTATGTTTTATATTACTGTCATAATAACTTTAAAAATAAAGTTAGGCATTTATTTGTATACAAGAAAATATTTATGTCAAGCACTTGGGTGCAATTAATAAGTTGCTTGTGTAAAAGCTTTTTTATCATGAATATTATAAGATAAAAGTAATTAATTTTGATTATAGGTAATTAATATGCAGGATAATCCTGAAAAAGCTCATGAACATAAGGTTGAGCAAGCTTCGGATAAAAAAAGTAAAGAAGTATTTGTCTGGAAAAAAGATAATCCAGAACCAAAAATTGGTTTATTTTATACGGCCTTTATATTTATATTTGGCTTCTTACTTCCTATTGTTGTCCTCTCAGTTGAATTAACAAATAGAATGTGTTCAGGAGCTCTTTTTGAACCATTACCAACTACTTGGCACGCTTTTTTGATTGGAAGTGTTCCTATTGGTAATTTTACGGCTTTATAGGCTTTAAAAAAGACAAATTACAAATATCTAAATGTTGCTTATATCCTGATCGGGTTATCTTTATCAATTTCGATATTTTACTCAATAAAATTTATTCCTATAATACCTATAGGCATCATTGCAATTATGTTTATGGGACTAGGATTTTTACCTTTAGCACCATTATTATCCATGATCTCTTCTTTTATTGCTTTAAATCATTTGATGAAACTTCAATATTCTAAAAAAACAAGAAATGTAATGATTGGAGTTATTCTAGGTCTATTGAGCTTGGTTGGTCTTGAGTTACCAGTTACTTTGACTCGTTATGCGATGGATCGAAACTAGATTACAGGGTATAAGGTTATTAAGAACATTTGCCAATCAAGGTGTAATGCTTAGATACTGTTATGTTGTACGTGGTAAAACTCCTGACTTAATTAGTCTTATTATCGAATCAAGAAATACATTATCTCCAGAAAAAGCTCGTGAAATATACTATCAAGTTACAGGAAAAACGTTTAATACCGTTGCTCCTCCAGATTCATTAAAAAGTAGACTACAGTTTTCTGATAACTTTATTTTTGATGAAGATCAAGCAGGAGATATTGTTGGTGGTAAATTAAAAAAATTAGGCATGTCAAAATCAAGACTTGACGGTATTATTGACCAAAATGCTGGTATAGCTTATACAGAGTGGACAATGGTTTTTAAAAATTCGGCTGATTTTCAACAAGAAGCAAGAACACAAATAAAATTATCCGCAGGTGGAACAGTTTCAAGATTAACATTATGGATTAATGGTCAAGAAAGAGAAGCCGCTTTTGGTGGTAAAGAAAAAGTTAAAGGGGTATATAAAAATATTGTATCTGTGAGAAGAGCTCCTGTCTTGGTAACAAGTAATGGTTCTGATAGAGTTTTAATGCAATGCTTCCCAGTCCCTCCTAGTGGTGAAATGAAAGTAAGATTAGGTATTACTTATCCTTTGCAATATAAAAACAAAAAACAAGCTAATATGTCATTTCCATATTTTATAGAACGAAATTTTGCTCTCAATGATAATTTTAAACATGCTATCTGGATCGACTCAAAAAATCCAATTGTTTTGGCAGATCAAAAATTTGAATTACAACATAGTAAAAATATTTATACATTAAGAACTGATCTTAATAATGAGGATATAGAAAAATCTCACTTAGCATTAAAATTGACTATAAAACAATCTATTACTGACTCATGGGCTAAAGATATTACAGATAATAAATATATTATTGCTCAAAAAGTAAATGAGTCAAAAGTAAAAGTTCCTGATAGAGTTGTTATTGTTATAGATGGATCTTATTCGATGAAAAAATATTCTCAAGATATTATAGATTCGCTCAAAATTATGAACAAAAATATTGATACAAAGATAGTTATTGCTGACGATCAAGTTATAGAAAAAAACTCACCTGATCAAATTAAAGACATTACTTTTGTAGGTGGTCATGAAAATTCAGAAGCTTTGGAAAAGGGAATCAAACTTGCCTCTGAAAAAGAGAATAGTAGTTTAATTTGGTTACATGGTCCTCAGCCACAATCATATCAGGAGATTAATAACTTTCAAGATCAAAATTTTTATATCCTTAACGGTTTTTATCCTAGTACATCACAAGCAGAATTATTTGCTAGATATAACCTAAAAAATAAAGTTGATTTTTATGAAACTCAACTTGGAGATGGTGACAATACTCTAGTCTATGAAATGAGCAAAATAGCTAGTCTTAAATCATTACCAGTTGAAGGTAATTTTAAAGATAGTCTAAAGGCTTTATTGCAATCATGGGACGGAAAAAGTAATGAGATTATTATTAGTAGAAAAAGAATAAATAAATCTGATTATAAGGATACAAAATTAAGTAATGTTTCATCGCATTTGGGTAGATTATGGGCTGTAGAAGAAGTTAAGTCATTATTAAATACTCATCATAATGGGCAGGCTTTGAAAATAGCTAATCAGTATCATATTGTAACATCTATAAGTGGTGCTGTAGTTTTGGAAAATGATCAGCAATATAGAGATGCAGGATTAAAACCTGTTAGTCAATCGAGTGTACCAATAATACCAGAACCAGAAGAATGGTTAATGATTATTGTTACAGCAATGATACTTTTGTGGCTTACATGTAAGAGAAGAAACTCATCCCCCAACCCCTTCTCTTCATCCTTTAAGGGCTGAAAAGAAGGAGCGTAAGTAAAAAAATAATATTTAGACACTACTGCTAAACCCATTTAGAGTAAATACAATTTTTATTTTATATTTATTGATATAGCTATATTTTAAGACTTCCCACTGTACTTATTTTAAAAAAGACTAGCAGTAGGAGAAATAGAGGAGTGCCTGAAAGGCGGGGGGTGAGTTATTTATGAAAAAATATTTATTAGGAAATTTTGAAGATAAATTTATATTTATATTTTTATTTCAATTATTGGCTTTTTGGCAGGTGTGGATCTGGTATACCAAAAGAACAATAGATATATCAGATGAGCCATGGGGACTTTTGGCTTTATTTACTGCTCTTTTTTTCTTACTAAGTTCAAAAGTAACGAATAAAAATATTTTTGAGCAAAAAAAACATCTCTATATTTTGACCTCAATGCTCTTAATATATTCATTAGCAGGTAATTATATGGCTGATATTATCAAAGCAGGTTTAGCAGTTATGGCAATTTGTTATACTCTTTGCCTTTATAAGTTAAATAAGCCATTTAATTTATCAATTTTAGGTCTACTCTTCTTATCTTTGCCTATTATTCCCTCATTACAATTTTATTTAGGTTATCCACTAAG
>JACMQJ010000721.1 GCA_014377055.1 Candidatus Sericytochromatia bacterium | reverse complement strand
TTAATATTTAATAAATCAGCTCTCTCCATACCTGCTTTTCTTGGAACTGATCCAACAAGTAACGCCCAATTAACATCTTTAAAAGCTACAGCTAAGTCTGAGGTAGTTGTAATTGAAGCAAGTAATGGGAATGCACAATCGTCCAATTCCATTTTTACTCCTTCAAGAGCTGGCAATGCTTGTTCAAGTTCAAGCAAATTAAGATGCACTTCTGTATCCTTGCCAAATGTTTCACCAGAAGCTATTCTGAATAATAAAGCATAGCCTATTTGTCCTGCTGCACCAGTTACAGCAACTCTTACTGATTTTTTTGTCATATTAAAACCCTTTTATAATCATTATAAATACTCTAAGAATAAGTAATAGTAGTATTTTAACCTTTATTACTCATTAAATAATTCATGCAAATTATATCATAAATAAGACATCTAATAAACTAACATTTAATTCTGAATTATTGGTTTATATAAAGTTTGCTTGTATTTATAAGATTTTTCTTCTATAATTTGATTAATTAAACATTTGAATTATTAATTAATGGAGTTAGTAAATAATACATAAATGGGTTATACTCAAGAAGCTATTGATATTTTAAAGAAAAATGGCTATAAAATAACTAAACCAAGACAAATTATTCTTAAGGTTCTTGATGAATCAGAACTACCACTTTCACCTTATGAAATATCTGATCATATAAAAAAAATGGGAGAAACAGGAGATGTTGTTGGTGTCTATCGTTCGCTAGAAATATTAGAAGAAAGTGGAATTGTTCATAAGGTACTTTCTAATGGTAAATATCTCAAATGTAATCTCAAGCTACATTCAGAAGATCAAAAGGATAGTCATTGTCATCATAATCTAATTTGTAAAAAATGTGGCACTCTCAAAGAAGTTGATTGTGTTGGTTTAGAACTTTTTGAGCGAATCCTTAAATCAGAATATTCTTTTGATGTTGAACATCATGCACTTGAGTTTTATGGTCTTTGTTCATCGTGCAAATGATATAAGATTTTAAATACGAATAAAAAACGAATAGAGAATCTAATAAAATTTTTGAAATGATTATTTTAATTAATTATACAGGTTTTTACTTCTTTGTTCCTTCCTTTGCAAAGGAAGACTAGGATGGATTTATTCTTAGCAATATAATAATATTTTAGCAAAAGCTTAAAATCCCTCTAACTCCCTTTGCAAAGGGAGGACAAGATTACTCATAGCTAAATCTTATTTTAGCTAATTAGCACAACTTATACATGAATCGTCTACTTTTAGAGCAATAGAACGAATATAATAAACAGTCTTGCATTTTTTCTTCCAAGCACTTAGATATAGATTATAAATATCTTTTGCTTTGATACCATTATTAAGATTAATATAAAGCTCCATGCTTATTCCTTGATCTGTCCATTTCTGGATTTGTGAAACTGTTTCAACAATAATTTGCTGATCGATATTTTTGTTTTCTTGATAATACCAAAACGTATCTGCAGCAAGAAAAGGAGGAGAAACAGGAACACTTCCCTTACTCGCTTTGTCAACAAAAAATTTACTAAAAACAGGAAGAATACTAGCAGTTGCTCCCATTAATAAACTTGTACTAGTGTTAGGTGCTATAGCAAAAATACCACCATTTCTAATGCCTGTTTTTTGTAATCTTTCAAGTAACTTATACCAATCTTCTTTATCTATAAATGTTTGATTATTGGTGAACCATTCTTTATCTTTACCAAAAACAATACCTTTACTCCATTCGCTTCCAGCAAATTTAGGATATGCACCTTTTTCTTCAGCCAAGTCGATTGACGCTTTGACACCTGAATAAGCAATTTTTTCATATAATTCTGATACTTTTTCTGCTGATTTGGCATAAGTTAGTTTTCTTTTGACAAGCCAGTCAGCTAGACCCATTGAGCCTACTCCCAAAATACGATATTCATTATTATGT
>JACMQJ010000720.1 GCA_014377055.1 Candidatus Sericytochromatia bacterium | reverse complement strand
GTTTTTGATAATGGTATGCCAAATATGTCATATTATTATGATTCTTATGATATTGCCTCACAGATACCAACCGAATTAGTTTATATGTACTTTCCTGTAAAAGAAGGTTTTAGAAACTATAATATGAGATTTTATCTTTGGGAATGCTGGACACGAAGAGTTAATCAGCTTAATCTTGAAGGTGTAATCAATAAGGCTGAACATCCCAAGCTTGGTGAAACCTTTACTGATACAGGTAGCTACATGAAAGCTATTGAAGCCTTTTTAGAAAAAATTACCAATAATAATATCTGGGTTATTTCATATAATGATCAAATAATGCCAGATAAAGGCTCATTGATCGAGATAATTAAGAATTATAAAAAAATTCATAAAGAAGTGGAAATTGATATACCATATCCTACTGCGGCAGGAACTTCCATTGTTAAAGAAGGGATTATCATAGCGGTATCTTAATGCTAGAAAGTGGAAATCTAAAACATTTTAATTTGACTGATTTAATAACTATACTTGGACAAAGTAAAAAAACAGGCGAATTATCTATAAACTCAAATTTAAATAAAGAAACATTGTATTTTTTAAATGGTCTTCTTATTCATGCTGAAAATGGTGAATTATTTGGAGAAGAAGTAGTTTATGAGCTAATGACTCACGAAAGCGGTGAATTTAGCTTTATTGAAACTGAAGTTTTAAATAATAAGACCATTGAAAAGGATACAGCTGATTTGCTGAAAGAAGGAAGTCTGAGAGTAGAACTTATTAGTAAATTAAAGAAAAGTTCTATAAGTATTAAACCTAACTCAATAATAGTTCTCAAAGCAATAAATATTGATGCCTTGACTCACGATGAAATAGTCTTAGTAAATACCTTGAAAAATATCCCTGAAGCCTCGATTGTTATGTTGGCTAAAAAAATAAATTTTGAGCTTGGGTATTATATACAAGTTTTAAATGATCTAATAAATAAAAATATTATTCAAATAAAAAAATCAGATGAAGAAGTATTATGGATTTCATTTCAAAAAGTTGTTGATAAATTTTATCTTGAATTCACTGCTATCAGTGGTTTAAAAATGTCAACTGATTTAGATAAAAAAATTCAAGATTTAATATTAACAAATACTTGGAATTTAAGTTTTAAAGATGGTAGAATTTATACCAATGAGTTATTCAATTTTCCTTTGGATGAACAATGGAAGATTTATCAAACTTTTTTGGACGAATTATTTAGTTATTTTGTTAAAGTTTATGGAAATGAATTTATTGACAAAACATTAAATAATCTTTTGGATGAAGATCCAAATCTTAAAATATTGCTAGAAAAGTTAAAGAAATAATTTTAGATGAGTTTTTACTTTTATAGAAAAGGGGTATATGGGTGCTTAATCCGCAACTGACAAGTCTTATTGTAACAACAGAAGGCTTAAAGACTATTACTAATATTTTAAATAAGCTTAAGGATGAAACCAAGGCTAGATATATTATATTAGTTGAAAAAAGTGGTCAAATGATTACAAGTGTTGGTGAAGAGACACCTTTTTCAATGCCACTTTCAGCCTTAGTTGCTGGTGCTTTTGCTTCTACAAGAGAGATAGCAAAATTATTAGGTGAAACAGAGTTTAACGTCATGTTTCAGCAAGGTAAAACTAGAAATATATATATTTATTCATTAAAAACTCAGGATTTACTGACTGTAGTTTTTGATGAAAGTCCCATGCTTGGTATAGTTAAACTTAAAACCAAGCAAGTAGCAGATGCTCTCGGTGACGAGATAAGCAGTATGCTTCATAAAAAATAGTAATAGTAATATAATGAATAAAGATAGTTTTTACTGGCAAAATGGAGAGATAGAATTTAATGGCATTAATTAATTACTCTAGTAGAGAAATCCACTGTAAAATAGTTTATTATGGCACAGGTCTTGGTGGAAAAACCACTAACTTGGAGTACGTTCATAAACAGCTAAATCCAACCATCAGGGGAGAAATGGTTTCACTAAACACAGCAAACGAAAGAACTTTGTTTTTTGACTTTTTACCTTTAGATCTTGGAAGCGTACAAGGATTTAGAACAAAATTTAGTCTTTATACTGTACCTGGTCAGGTTGAGTATAATGCAAGTAGGAAGCTTGTTCTGAATGGTGCTGATGGCATTGTTTTTGTTGCCGATTCCCAAATGGAAAAAATGGAAGAAAATGGTGAAAGTTTAAAGAATATGGAAGATAATCTTTCTGAGTATAATATGACATTAGACTCATTACCTTGGATTCTTCAATACAACAAAAGAGATTTACCAAATGCAGCATCTCTTGAAATGCTTGAGAGAACTCTTAACACAAGAGGTGTTCTAAGCTTTGAAGCTGTAGCTTATGAAGGAACAGGTGTATTCCAAACCCTTAAAGCAATTAGTAAAGAAGTTTTGAATAGATTAACATAATCGTTTTTGTTAGACAAATCTTTGAATAAAGTAAGACTGATGGTTAATATTATCGGTCTTTTTGTATTCCAAAACATTATGTAGTTTTATTTATTTTATACAAAAGTATTTAATTTAAGACTTTTGTATTGCAAAAGTTCAAATAATATATTAAGATTAAGTGAACATATTATTATATAAACTTTAAGTAAAAAAATGATAAGCTCTTCTATTAACAAATTTTCCTTAGCCATACTTTCTACAATATTTTTAGTTTCGTGTAATACAAAAGAAAGCTTTGTACAATCAGCTCCTAATAACGATAGTCAAAATGTTATCAAACAGAGTTCAGTAGGTACTCCATCTTTGCCAAAACCTGATCATGTAGTTATAGTAATGCTTGAGAACCACGCAGCAACCAATATTGTTGGTGCAACTACAGCTCCTTATTTAAACTCACTAACTAAAACAGGTGCTTTATTTGTACAATCTTATGGACTAACACACCCAAGTCAGCCAAATTATTTATTACTTTTTTCGGGATCTAATCAAGGGGTAACGGATGATAATGTTCCTATAAATTTACCTTTTACTGTACCAAACCTTGGAGCATCTTTAATTAAAAAAGGTCTAACATTTACTGGATACTCAGAGAGCTTACCATCAGTTGGTTTCGATGGACCAACATCCCATTCTTATGCCAGAAAACATAGTCCATGGATTAATTGGCAAGGATCAGGAAATAATGGTATTTCACCTAATTTTAATCAACCATTTTCTAGTTTTCCAAAAGATTATAACAAATTACCAAATGTTTCATTTGTTATACCTAATCTAGCTGATGATATGCACGATGGAACAATTAGTGCTTCTGATACTTGGGTAAAAAATAATCTTGATAGTTATATTCAGTGGGCAAATAAAAATAATAGCTTATTAATTATCACTTTTGATGAAGATGACAAGTCACATAATAATCAAATTACAACTGTCTTTACAGGTCAAATGGTTAAGCAAGGTAATTATAATGAAAAAATAACTCATTATAATATATTAAGAACTTTAGAAGATATTTATGGTTTACCTTATGCTGGTATGAGTAGTAATAACACACCTATCACTGATTGTTGGACTACAAGCTTAACAAGATAAAGATAGTTTTATGAATGATTTAAAAAAGGCATTTGAAAAACAAGCAAAAACCTGTCTAGCGACCTCTCTGTTGTATCACGATGCTTTAGTTATTTTAGCTGATGATAAAAATACTATTGATTTGTTAGAGGAAGTTTTAAAGATAAAGATTAATCTTGGATATACTGAAATTATTCTAAATCTAATGTCTTATTTGCATTATTCAGTGTTAAAAAAAGAAAGCTACAATCTTTCAAAATTTTACAAAACATCTGGTGGTCATTATTCATCCGAAAACTATCAAGAACTAAAAAATATAATTACAGATTTTATACAAGCTAAAAAAGATAAAATATATGAATGGCTAATAAATAATAAATTACAAACAAATGAAGTTTCAAGGGTAAGTGTCATATTACCAACCCTTATGAGCTTAGATTTAGGTCTAATAAATCTAATAGAATTAGGATGTAGCTCAGGACTTTTACTTTTGATGAATTATTTTACTATAGATTATACCGATAGTTATAGTGGTGAGTTGATT
>JACMQJ010000146.1 GCA_014377055.1 Candidatus Sericytochromatia bacterium | reverse complement strand
TATCTCCTACAACTGCAACATTTACACCAAGAATAACTGGTAACATAAATTCTAATACACTTGATAGTACTGGAAACTATAAAGCAAACTTTAATATATTTAATGGCTTTGCTAAAGTAATCTTTAGAATTAATGATAGATTTCCTTTGAGTTTTTCAGGTGACTATTTGTATAATGTTGGTACAACTCAAGATAATCAAGCTTTCCAACTTGGAGCAAAGATAGGTAATACCAAAGATCAAGGTAATTTTTTCTTAGGCTATAATTATAAATACTTACAGGCTGACTCTACGATTTCGTTATTTGTTGAAGATCAGTTAGGTTCAACTGATTTACAAGCTCAAGAGGGTGTTTTTGGGGTTAAGTTATTTCCAAATACAATTTTATCAGCTACAGTTCAAGCCAAAAATGGTATAAAAAAATTTGGTCAAACCAACTATACAATAAGAGCTAATTTAGTTCAAAGTTTTTAATTGATCATAATTGGTGAAGTGTTGCACTGTAAAAGTTTTATAAAGAAGATTTTTTGACACGAATAAGAAACGAATGAAGAGAAATATGCACGAATAATATTTAAAAATATTTAATTTTTACTCGTTTCTTATTCGTCTTCATTTGTGTAATTCGTGTCAAAAAATCTTTATTTTTCTTAAGCAAATTATTCTTTATGCTCTATGGATTCAAATCTATATAGTTCTATTGTTTCATCATGTTTTATATTAGCTTTTACCATCACATGATACATTTGTTCCTGAATAGTATTTATACTTTCAAGCCTTGGTAATAATAATCCTCTTCTATTATTTGAACCAACAACAATTACCCCATAATTTTGTGGATCTAATTTATCAGTTGAATCTATTTGTTCTGGTGGCATTAATACATTAACTGAATATGTTAATTGTTCTAGCTCAGATATTTTAACTTTTTCAAATCTTGGATCTCTTGAACATGCAGATATTGAATTAATTAGAATTTCACTAATAATATTTTCTTGGGTTGGACTAATAGTACCAATACATCCTCTTAGTTGATTATTTTTATAAATGGTAACAAAGATTCCAGCTCTCTGATTTTTATATTCAGTTAAACATTCATCACTTAATACTACAGAATTATTGTTAGAAATATATTCTTCAATAGTCAATCTTGCTAACTTGGGAAGACTATTAGCAAAAACAGTTTTTGTATTCATAAAAATATCCTTTAATCAATTAAATTCGTGATTCGTCTTTAGTTAAAATTTTTAATTGCTCTAGGTCAATATTAAAATCTCTATTTTCTGAAATTTTTTGACCTGACAAAAATGTGTATTCAAAATTCATTACATTGGCTAGTAACCAAAAACAATGGTTAACATAATCATTGGGAGCTAATTCTGTAATACGGCAACCGTCTGGAGCAAAGATCATATTGGTTAAACCAGCACCATGAGGAGCTATTATTGATTTTGCTTGAGAGAATATTTTTACTTGCTCAATAAAAGATACTCCAGATAAATTAAGTATTTCGTATCCTGACGATTTTAAAAAATCAGTTAGTTGATTTTCATTATTTATTCTTCTTAGACTTGCATCGTTTCTGGAAATATAATATTTTTTGTGAGGATTTGCTTCAATATCAAGCTTAGAAAAAATATAATTTCTTAACCAAAATATTTCATCCTTAGAAAAATTACCTAAAGATGAAAAATACACTTTTTTAAATTTATAATCTTGATTACAATAAATTATCCTATTATCAGGAATATCAAATAATTTAAATGATTCTTTTTGAAAATTTGACATATTGGCTGGTAAAGCAATTTTTACATTTTTTAATTCTTCTGTTTCCAAAAAATATTTTATTCTTGGCAAGCATTCGATAAGCCAATGATGATAATTATAATGCCAAAAATAAGGTAATAAGAAAACTTCCTCATCAAGATATTCTATTTCTTTACTTTTATTATATAAAAAGAAATCAACCTTATTCGCTCCCAAATTATCTTGAATAGTTATTGATGATCTTAAAAAATTATTCTTTTGTTTGAAATTTTCATCATTAAAATACGTATCTTGAATAAAATAATTATCATGAGTTAAAATAGCAAAAATATCATTTATTAGAGTACAGTAATCAAAATTAGCTATAAAAGATGAATTAAATGGATATTTATAATTAAATTGTTCTTTATTTTTTCCAAAAAAGAAAATTTCATCCTTAAAATTTATAAACTTAGGAGCTTTACATAGTAAGGATTCAAAACTATTACTAATAAATTTTTTTGAACTCAATTGATTATTATTTAGTTCTTTAATTGTACTTACAACTGAAGAGTATTCATTAATGTTAGAGATATTTAAAAGAGATATATTTTGCTTCATCATTTAATTAAAACATATAACTAAGGTATCAGGCAATTTTTTGTAAGTTTTCTTTAAACTCATCAAAAATTATTACTCTATTTTAGCCTTTTTCCACATTTCTTCTAATTCTTCCATAGAAAAATCTTTAAATGATTTATTTTGTCCCTTGATACTTTTTTCTATTTTTTGAAATCGGTGAATAAATTTTTCTGTAGACTTAGTCAAAGCTTCTTCGGGATCTACTTTTGCCCATCTTGAAAAATTAATTAATGTAAAAAACATATCTCCTACTTCTTCAAGAATTGCTTCCTTATCATTACTATCATAAGCTTCTTTTAATTCGGCTTGTTCTTCCCATATTTTTTCAAAAACACCGCTGATAGTAGTCCAATCAAAACCAACAGATGAAGCCTTTCGTTGAACTTTTTCAGCTCTTAATATTGATGGTAAGGCTCTTGGAATACTTGATAAATAAGATTCTTGTTTCTTTTTATCTGTTTCTTCATTTTTTAATTTTTCCCAAAGATTTTTTACATCTTCACCATCCTTAACTTCCATATTTTTTTTGAAAACATGTGGATGCCTACGAACAAGTTTGTCACCAATTCCCTCTGCTATTTCATCAAAATCAAAGATATTAGTTTCACTAGCCATTTGTGCTTGCAAAACTACTTGTAAAAGTAAATCTCCTAATTCTTCTTTTAAAAGATCTTGATCCTCAAGCTCTATCGCTTCTATTACTTCATAAGCTTCTTCTATTATATGCTTTTTGATACTAGCAGGAGTTTGTTCTCTATCCCAAGGACAACCGTCAGGACTACGTAAATAAGAAACTATATTGATCAATCTTTCTGTCCCTGTATTACCTGATATTTCCATCTCTTCATCAGTAAGAGGAAATTGATTTGATTTGATAAAAACACTTGTCAAATGATCAATCCAATCTATTCGATCTAATTGATACAAAGGTATTTCTTCAATACGTTCTTGACCTTCTATACCAGCAGCTTTAACCACTATAATAGGGTATGTATCTGGATAAACTTCCATTAAAGCTAATTTTGTTTCACTGGCAATATGTTGTGCATAAACTTGTACCAATAATGTTGAAATATTACGATTTAACCTAGCAGGATTAAGATTAGCTGCATCCATGATTAAAATACCATCAAGTGGATCAACTTCTAACGCAGCATATATGACCTCAAGAGAGCTAAGAGCTGAAAATACTTTTACGTCAATATTTTTTTCTCTAGCTTTTTTTAACATTGAAAAAACTGATTTTTCAGCAATTACAGGATTACCTGGTACAGCATAAGTTATTTGATCTTTTTCAGCATATTCTAATATTTTATTGACAGCTTCTTCATATATTTCATCAAAAGATTCTGATTTTTCATACAAATAATCAAAAGATTTATACTCTATATTTTCTCTTTTTAAAAAATCTACGGTTGGATGAATCTCAGTTCTTAAGTATAACTTTCTGGATTTATCACTTAGTATTTCAATTGTTTCTTTGGTTAAATGCTTCTCTGAACCAGCACCAAGACCAATAATATATATCATTTATTTTTTCCTTAAATCAAACCCTAATATCTTTAATTTCTCTCTCTAATCAACACTCTAAGAAATCCATCCTAACCTTCTAATCCACCCTAACCCTCCTTTGCAAAGGAGGGAATAAGAGAAAAGGAAGGAATAAGAAAAAAGACGATAACTACAAGTGTACATGATTACCTACCCATAAATACTTTTACCGCTATTCTTTGGCATTTTTGTTCATCTACACTGTGTTGTGTGATAGTTACCTTTCTTCATTTTAGTCATTATCCTTGGTAATTTATTCAAATAAATCTAAAGGGTTTAATTTAAATTGTAGACTCTTTGGATCGGGTGTTCCACCTTTTCTCTGTGCAGTCATTCTACCTATTTTCAAATTCCCTTTATTAGTAACTTCAACACTACCTTTTGCAAAAAAATTGCACACAAAGTTTATATCTTTTAATATCCAATCAATAACAGCATCGTTTTTTCTTGTAACGAGTAGCCAATCTGCCGATAAAGCACCTCTAACTCTCAAAACATCATTGAAAATTAATGTTCTATTGTCAGAAAAAAACTTTAATAATTCATCTACCTTTGATTTATCTATTTCATCTAAAAACATTCGTCTATTGTCTTTTAAATTTTTAATTCCTACAGGAAGCGTTTCACCAGTATAAAGCTTTAATGTTTCGCAAATAGAATTTGGAATACTCCAAAAAGTCTTATATTTATCTACTGGTCTTTTATCAACCTGATTATATCCAGCACCAACATTCACTTTTTTTAAGGATATGTTTTCAATATGGTAAATATTATCAATGATAATTTCTAATTTTATTTGAATATCAGCTTCGTTTTCAAATCCTACCTTAGCAGTATAAGAAGCAACTTCTTGCCTATAATCCATATTAAATTACCTCAACTATTTGTTTAATTATTTCTTTAAGAACATTAACAGCAACACTGTTTCCAAATTGTTTATATGCCTGTCCAGAATTATTATCAATTTTGAATGTATCAGAAAATCCCTGAACTCTGGCACACTCCCTTGTACTTAATTTTCTTAAAACACCATTTACTGAATAAATACCAGTTTTAGAACCTGCTCCCCCACCATAAGCAGACAAAGTACAAGCATGACCATATATGCTATAAATCCTTTCTCCTTGTCCCCCTTTATTTACTATTCCTATTTGAACAGGTTTATTAGGTAGTTCTAGTTCCCCAAAAATATTTAATTGAGGTTCAAAAATTTTATGGATCTTAATATCTGAACGTTTTATTATTTTTGCATTGGCGTTTTCTTCTAAAATATCATTAAGAGATATGTATTTCTTAAGTGGACTTGGAAATTGAAAATCAGTTATATTTAAATCATTTTTAAAACATACAATAAATATTCTTTCCCTGTTTTGAGGTAGTCCATAATCACTAGCATTAAGTACTTTGAAATTAACTTTATAACCTAAATTATTAAGTGAATTAGTTATAACTTTAAGTGTTTTTCCTTTGTCATGTTTTTCAATATTTTTAACATTCTCAAGCAAAAGAATTTTTGGTTTATGGTGTTTTACTATTCTTAAAATGTCAAAAAATAGTGTCCCTCTCGTGTCTTCAAATCCCTTTTGCTTTCCTGATATTGAAAATGCTTGACAGGGGAAACCTCCACATAAAATATCATGTTCTGGTATATCTTCTTCTTTGATTTGTGTTATATCTCCATAAGGCTTAATTCCAAAATTATTCTCATAAACTTTAGCAGCAAAAG
>JACMQJ010000719.1 GCA_014377055.1 Candidatus Sericytochromatia bacterium | reverse complement strand
TATAGCTGGGGAGGTGTTTGACGTGATTATTGATTTAAGGAAAGAATCCCTCACATTTTTAAAGTGGTATGGTATAATATTATCTGCTAAAAATCAGAAAATGATATACATCCCTGAAGGGTTCGCTCATGGATTTCAAACTTTAACTGATGATTGCGAATTAATTTATCATCATTCTGAATATTATACCCCGGGAATTGAAAACGGAATTCTATATAATGATAGAATGATTGGAATTGATTGGCCACTACCAGTATATTCTGTTTCTGATAGAGACAATGAACATCAAGTATTAAACACAAAATTTGAAGGAATAACAATATAATTTATGGAATGTCGCTTTTGCAAAGCTCCGCTAGAGCATGTATTTATTGATTTAATAAACTCGCCTGCTTCGAATTCTTTCTTAACTGAAGAGCAGTTAAACGAACCCGAAACATTTTATCCCTTAAAAGTATATACCTGCTCTAAATGCTTTCTCGTACAAGTGGATGAATATAAAAAGTCTGATGCCATATTTGATAGTGATTATGTATATTTCTCATCTTATTCCTCTAGCTGGTTAGCCCACAGCAAAAAATATACTGATGAGATGCAAAAGCGCTTTTCATTTAGTACGGAAAGTTTAGTAATTGAAATTGCTTCAAATGATGGTTACCTTTTACAATACTTTAAAGAGAAAGGAATACCAGTATTAGGAATCGAACCTACTAAAAACACTGCTGAGGTGGCCTTATTAAAAGGAATAGCGACCATAACAGAATTTATGGGGGTTAAATTAGCAAAGCAATTAGTTGCTGAAGGTAAAAAAGCAGACCTTTTACTAGGTAATAATGTTCTAGCTCATGTGCCAGATATTGTTGACTTTGTTGGTGGAATGAAAATTCTATTGAAAGACAATGGTATCATCACCATGGAATTTCCTCATTTGATGCAATTGGTTGACTATAACCAATTTGATACCATTTATCATGAACACTTTTCCTATTTATCATTTTTTACTGTCAAGGAAATATTTGAATCCCAAGGTTTGACATTATTTGATGTAGAAGAAATCACTACACACGGTGGTTCATTAAGAATTTATGCCAAGCATAATGATAATGGAAACCAAGCTGTTACCGATAGAGTTGATATATTATTAAAAAAAGAAATAGTTAAAGGAATTAATAATTTAAAATATTACGAAGGTTTTGAAGAAAGAGTACAAAATGTAAAATTAGATTTGTTAGAATTTTTAATTAAACAAAAAAGAATAGGTAAAAAAGTAGCTGCATACGGAGCAGCAGCCAAAGGTAACACGTTACTAAATTATTTTGGTATTAAAAATGACCTGATAGAGTTTGTTGTAGATCTTAATCCGCATAAACAAAATAAATTTTTACCAGCAAGCCATATACCGGTAGTTAATGAAGCTTTTTTAAAGCAAGTAAATCCAGATTATATTATAATATTACCCTGGAATTTGAAAGATGAAATAATGAACCAATTATCTTATGTAACTGATTGGAATGGAAAATTTGTTGTAGCAATTCCTGAATTGAAAATTATTTAAATCAACTTATGAGTCTAAAAATAATACCTATCAATAAGCCCAGTATAACAGAATTAGAAATCAGTTATGTAAATGATGCGATTTCGACAGGCTGGGGTGAAAAATGTAACGATTATATATATAAATTCCAAAACGATTTTGCGGAATACCAACAATCAAAGTTTGCATTGGCTACATCATCTTGTACAGGGGCTATTCACCTAGCACTGATGGCTTTGGGTATAAAAGCTGGTGATGAGGTTATTGTCCCTGATATTACTTGGATAGCCACAGTAGAGCCTGTATTATACATTGGTGCAAAGCCTGTTTTTGTAGATATCTTACGGGATACTTGGTGTATAGATCCTGAAAAAATTAAAACAGCTATAACACCAAAAACAAAAGCAATTATTGTGGTGCACTTGTATGGGAATGTGTGTGAGATGGATGAGATTATGCAGATTGCAAAAGACTATAATTTAGTAGTATTGGAAGACGCCGCAGAAGGTTTGGGATCTGAGTACAAAGGAAAAAAAGCAGGAAGCATTGGAGATGCAGGTGTATTCTCATTTCATGGCACAAAAACCATGACAACTGGAGAAGGCGGCATACTAGTTACGAATAATGAAACTGTTTTTGAAAAAGCTAAAGTGCTCAATGATCATGGAAGAAATCCCAAGGACCCAGAGAACAAAATGTTTTGGATGAGAGAATATGGATATAAATATAAAATGAGTAACCTCCAAGCAGCTCTTGGCTGCGCTCAAATTAGACGTATAGATGAATTAGTGGAAAAGAAGCGCCAGATATTTAACTGGTACACAACTTTACTTTCAAACATACCCGGACAGCTAAATTTCGAACAAACTGATACTAAAAACAGTTATTGGTTACCTACCTTGGTTTTTAATAAATCACTTATTTTCAAGAGGGATAGCTTTTTTGAACTATGCAAATTAAATAAGGTGGATAGTAGGCCTTTTTTTTTCCCTTTATCATCACTCCCGATTTTTGAGGATAAAAAAGAAAATATAATCGCGTATGACATGTATGCTAGAGGCATTAATTTACCAAGTTTTCATGATATTACATTTGAAGAAGTAAGCAAAGTTTGCTCTTTAGTTAAAGAATTTATAAATGGATAAACTGATAATTTGGGGGGCAACTGGTCAAGCATTAGTAATTGAAGAGCTAATATCTAATTACAAAATTGAAATAGTAGCATTTTTTGAAAACAATATTAATGTTATTTCACCAATAGAAAACTTACCGATATACTATGGTATTGATGGATTCAAAAAATGGATTAAGCAATACCCAAATCACCATAACTGTTATTTTTTGGTCGCAATTGGAGGAGCTAACGGTCAAAGTCGGAAAGAAATTAGTTTAATGTTAAAAGGTTATGGATTTAAACCATATACAGCCATTCATTCAACAGCCTATGTAGCAACTAACGCACAGATTGGTGAAGGATCTCAAATTTTAGCTAAAAGTGTCGTTTGTGCAAAAGTTAAGATTGGTAATTATTGCATTATAAATACAGCATGTAATATTGACCATGAATGTATTATAGGAAATTATGTACATATTGGACCTGGCGCAACTTTAGCTGGTTGTATTGAAATTAAGGATAATACTTTCGTAGGTAGTAATGCAACAATATTACCGAAGCTTAAAATTGGAAAAAATGTAATAATAGGTGCTGGAGCTGTAGTCACAAAAAATGTTGCAGATAATTCTATGTTGGTTGGTAATCCTGCAAAAATTATTTAAATGGAAACTAGTCTTTCAGTCAAAGAACTATCACTTTATGTTCGAAAACAGATCAATAAAAATTTTCCTGATACATCTTTTATTTCTTATGATGATATTTATAAATATGTAAATTTAGCTCTTGAAAGATTAGAGTTTTGTCTTTCAAAAACTGCCATGGAGCGGTATAAGAAAAATAACCTACCCTATTTCAATCATTTATTTAGTGATACTTACATGTTGTTTCTTTGCTATCTTGCTAATACAATATGGAATGAAACTCACGATAAAAATCTTTCAAGTAAAGTTTATTATTTAAATAAGGTAATGCACTCTTTTGATTGTATGTACGATAATAAAATTCCGGACGTTTTTTTAATTATTCATGGTTTTGGTTCAATGATGGGTAAGGCTCATTATGGAAATTATTTTGTAATATATCAAGGATGCACAATTGGAGCAAATCATGGTCTTTATCCTAATATTGGGAATGGAGTAACGGTAACAGCAAATGTTTCAGTGATTGGAAAATGCAAAATTGGTAATCGTTCAACAATAAGTACCCGTACTACATTGTTTCAGAAGGATGTACCAAATGATTCAATAGCTTATTTAGATTTTGAACTTGGAAAGTTATTAATTAAAGGAACAGAAAAATGTTATGCACAGCAATTTTTTAATGTAGATTTAAATAAAATTTAAAATTGCTTTTAAAATTACTTAATTCAACATCATTAAAAGCTAACGTCATAGCAAATTTCGTAGGTAATGGATGGGCCGCATTATTAGGCTTTATTTTCATACCTACTTATCTAAAATATATTGGTCCAGAAGGTTATGGGTTAATTGGAATCTTCGCCAGTCTTCAGGTCTTATTATCTTTATTAGATAGTGGTATGAGTACCACTTTAAATAGGGAAATGTCAAGATTAAGCGCATTTTCTTCAACCGAACAGAAAATGCGAAACATTGTGAAAACATTAGGTAGTGTTTATTGGCTCATAGCTTTATTCGCAGGATTCGTAGGTCTCATTCTTTCACCCTTATTAGCAAAGTATTGGGTGAATCCCAATACGCTTAGTGTTCAAACGATTACATACGTATTCTGTTTGCTTAGTGTGACTGTGGTTTTTCAATTCCCAACGGGTCTTTATAGTGGAGGCTTATTAGGCTTGCAAAGACAAATTATACTGAATATTTTGCGTATTACTTTTGCCACATTAAAGAATTTAGGAGCCGTAATTATACTCCTATTTATTTCAAAATCTTTATTGATTTTCTTTTCTTGGTATTTATTCATTTCTATAATACAAGCTTTTACATATAAATATACCTTGTGGTTTTATTTACCTAAAACATCCCAAAGGACATTTTTCGATAAACAAGAACTAAAAAACATTTGGCGATTTGCTGCTGGTTTAACGGTTATTGGCCTAACTGGAATATTACTCACACAAGTAGATACCATCATACTTAGTAAAATACTACCCTTAGAGCAATTTGGATATTACACTTTTGCCTTTACATTAGGTTCAATTTCTTACATGATTGTAGGTCCGATTTCACAATCATACTTTCCTAGATTTAGTATCCTTTTAGCCGAAGAAAAATTTGAAGAATTAACGAGAATTTACCATCAGGGTTGTCAACTGGTTACGCTATTAGTTGTCCCATTTGCCTTATTCCTAACATTTTTTAGTAAAGAAATTATATTTATTTGGACACGTGATCACCATATAGTAGAAAATACTTGGAAAATAACATCTGTCGTTTCTTTGGCAGTTGCGATTCATTGCTTAATGTACTTGCCTTACATGCTTTGCTTAACTTACAGCCATACAAAATTAGCACTATACACAAATACTATATTACTAATCGTTCTAATACCTAGTACTATTTATGCAGCAATAAATTTTGGAGGACTAGGTGGAGCCGTATGTTGGTTAATTATTACCATTGTTTATTTATGTATCAATCCAATATTAGTACATAAACTATTTTTAAAAGGAGAGGTTTTAAAATGGTATTGGAACGATACTTTAAAACCCATATTGGGTTGCATAATTATATTGGTTTTCTTTAGATTTTTTTTATTGGCAAACCAATTCGACACATATATCACAGGGTGTATACTATTTTTTATTGGTATGGCTAGTTTTTTTGCAACATATTTTTCATCTCAAGAATTAAAAATAAAGGGTTTCAAGAAATTATAAATAATTTATGGACAATAAAAAATCTCCACTTTTAAGCATTGTTATTCCAACAAAAAATAGGCAGTATACATGTCTATATGTAATTGAAACTTGCTTATTAATTAAAAATAACGATATAGAAATTATTGTTCAAGATTGTAGTGATTCGAATATTTTACAAAAGCAAATAACCAATAAATTTGAAAATGATTCCAGAATTCTTTACCAATTTGACGGCACTAAACCCTCGATGACCGACAATTGGAACAAAGGATATGAAAATTCATCTGGTAAATATATCATAGGGATAGGCGATGATGATGGTATCCTACCAGAAATTTATGAAATCGCTAATTGGGCAGATAGACATTCTTTTGAAGTTGTGGGACATACAGAACCTTATAACTATTTATGGCCGGATTATCCAATTAAACATTATCAAGGATCATTGATTGCGAGAAACTTCAATAGTTCTATTCAATATATTGATGATTTAAAAGCAAGAGTAAAATTAAGATCAAAATATGCAGATATGGGTTATGCCATTGATCTTCCTATGGTTTACCATCGTTTAATTTCTAGG
>JACMQJ010000718.1 GCA_014377055.1 Candidatus Sericytochromatia bacterium | reverse complement strand
TTATATGCCTGAAAAAGATAAAAGCTATCGTCAAGGAAATTGGATTCATTTGACTACCAATTTTAATGTTAAATTATCAGATTATGGAATCAAAGCTCCTGGAATTATTCCATTAAAAGTAAATGATACAGTTGGATTAGTGGTTGATGTTATGGGTATGAAAAAATAATAGATTAAAAAATCTAATTGAGGGGATAATAATACTATCCCCTTTTCTTATTAATCAGTGTATCTTAACATATAGCAGTTATTAGAAGCATTTGTTGATTTTGCCAAACATATAGAGAATATTTTTTTTGTAATTATCTAAAATATTGATAAATTAATTGAAGTTTAAATATTTATAACTGCTGAATATAACACTTGGTCTTAGTGCTTGTTCAGATTAGTTATTCGTTGGTGGTACATCGTCATAATCTAAAAACATAAATAGATTATTCCTTTTGTCTCATTTGATTTCTCTAACAAAACACTCTCAAATGACTTTATTACACCATCTATTAAACCTTGACTGATTTCTATATCATAATAAAGCCTATGTCTAAATAAACTAACAATTCACATTTTATGAGATAACTGTTATTATAATTTAGTCTTAAAATAATGATTTGAAAGGTTTTCTTAGTGGAAATATTAAAGTTTTTACAGCTCGGTGGTTCAATAATAGCACCACTTATTATTCTGTCAATAATAGCCGTAACACTTATCATTGATTTGATTTGGGTAAATATAAAAAGTAATATTAGTTTAAATGCTTTAAATAAAAAAGAAAATTTAAAATCATCAAATGATCCCGTGGCAAAAGCTATACTTAACGAAAAATCTCCTGATGAAAAAATTAATATTTTAAACTTTGAGTTACAAAAAGTAGAAAGAAAGACATCTTTTTTATCTGTCATAGCTTCTATATCACCTTTATTAGGGTTACTTGGAACAGTTTTTGGTATGATAAAAATATTTAATGTTGTTTCTGTTCAAAAGCCATCTAATCCTCTTGAAGCACTGTCAGGTGGTATTAGTGAAGCTTTATTTGCTACTGCTGGTGGTCTAATTGTTGCTATAATTGCTGGTTTTGCCCATTATTTTTTAATTTCAAGCCTTGACTCAATAAGCGATAAAGCAACTTTATATATTGAAAAATTAAGAAAATAACTAATTTAAATTATCTTTTTTAAAAGGTTTTATTAAGTAACTAGAACATTATTTAACATTTCTGCCAATCGTTTACAAGAATTTAACACTAATAATCACATGCTATTTAAGTTTGTGTGATAAAATAAGTTAAGTAAGTAATTTATTTATTTACTATTTTTAAGGTAAGACTATATACCTTGGCATAGTCCAAAAATGCTCTTTATTCATCATTAGGGAGTTAAGTGGTCGCTACAAATTATAATTTTAGAGGTTTTTAGGTCTTGATAAAAACATATAGGACTTTAATAAAGCTGGCGAGTTGCTCTATAATATTGATCACTTCTGGATGCGGAGCTGGTGGTAACTATATACCTAGGGATTCAATAGCGACATCAGTAGAAAGTTTTAAGGTTGTATCACCTGCTAATAGTTTAGCAATAGGTAACAAGTTAAAGCTAACTCCTCTTATCTTACAAGCTAATGGACAATTACCAATTAATCCAAATGTAATATGGTCAGTTTCTGATTCAAAAGTAGCTTCAATATCTGCTGACGGTACTTTAACTGCATTAGCTGACGGTAATGTTACTGTTACAGGCAATTTTAATGGACAGCAAGCAGTTACCACTATTTCAGTAACAAAATTACCTGATGGTGGAACTGGTACTTACAAAGATCCAAAAAATCCTACTATTCAAGCTAATCCAGCATTATTATCTTTAATAAAAAATATAGTAGTCAAGTTACCAGCTGAATTAAATCCAGTTGCTGATTATAATCTTGACTCAATAGAAGGTACACTGCCATTTGTAGTGACAGCTTACGATGAAAATAATAAACCACTTAGTGGTATCACATTTACTTGGAGTTCAAGCAATGAAGGCGTTGCCAAAGTCGATAATAAAGGAACTGTAACAGGTTTTTCAACAGGTTCAACTAACATAATTGCAACCGCAGGCGATAAAATAAGTAATATTGCTAGAGTAATTATTCTTAATGGAAAAGCAAATATTAATGTTAATTTTCAAGGAGATTAGGCAGTCAGGATGAAATCTATAACTAAAAAATCCTTATTATTGTTATTAGTAAATTCTTTGCTTTTTGCATGCACTACACAGAATAATATACCAATTCAAGCAAATAAAAATAATGAAATAAATAGTAATTATTCCACTGTTGGAAATGTTAAATTTAACTTTGATTTTCCAGCCAAATTTAACACAAATAATCCAGAACTAAAAAAAGCATTTGGAGTAAAAGCTATCGAAGTTGGTAAAATTAATCGTGTAAAAGTGAGAGTAGAAAGTGCTACAACCTCTTATGTAATTGAAAGAAATGTTGAATTAGTACCAGGTGGTGTTGAAGCAACTCTAAGTCTACCTCTTGATAAACTTTATACAATCACAGTGCAAGGTCTTAACGATACTGAATCAGTTTCTGGTGCAGAAATTAAAGGTTATTTTTCTTTGATGTCATCCTCTATTGTGCCTAATGTAACTGTTAATCAAGTTACAACTCCTGTTGCCAAAATAATTGAAGGGCTCAAAGCAAGAATAATAGCTCAAGCATTAAATAATACTAAAAACCCCAGTAATGCACTTCCAGCCTCTAGCCCTTCAATTGCTCCAAGCTCAGGAACAACACAAAAATCCCCAGATCCAGTTGTTTCAGGATCACCAACAACAGCAAGTCCAAGTCCATCATCTAGCCCAAATAATATACCAAGTGCAGCCCCAACACCGACATTATCTCCTAGCTTTGCACCTAGCCCTATACCAGTAGACTTAACTAAAGTTTTGGTTACACCAGAGGGTCAGTTTAGACTAGCAAATATTGATACTGCTGCATTGTACGAAGTTGTTAATAGAGCAAGAGGTGCGGCACATCCAAGTCTAATAAATGTTGATAGTTTTGTTAACTCAATTTTTACCAATCAAATTGTTCCTGTTGAAGTACCACAAAATCCTCTTTTAAAAACAGGGACTATAAAAGGTAAAGTATCAGGGTTAAAATATAATGAAGTTGCTGTAGTTACAGTTAATGATCCTGCATCAAAACAAACTATTGTTGTCACTCCATCACAAATTAGTCTCTCAACAGATACAAATATAGATCCAGATAAAATATCTCCAGACATAAGTTATGAAGTCGATAATGTTACTCCTGGAAATTGGAATGTTAGTATAGTTTCATCAGGTTATACAGCTGATACCAAAGCAACAACAACAAATAAAGGAACTTCGGTTAAGTCTGATGCTGTGTCATCATTTGATTTTAAATTGTTAGCAGCCCAATGGCCTAAAACTCCTATCAATGTTTCGGGAAGTTTAGGAACATCTGATCAGGCAAATTTAGCGCTTGATGAGGTTGGTAGTATACATACTGTTTGGAGACAAGA